>DMHI01000259.1:1138-10687 GCA_003449515.1 Lysobacteraceae bacterium
GCCGAGATGCTGGTGCTGCTGTGGCCGACGCCGAAGGTGTCGTATTCGCTCTCGCTGCGCTTCGGGAACGGCGCGACACCGCCCTTCTTCTTGACCGTGGTGATGCGCTCGCCGCGGCCGGTGAGGATCTTGTGCGGGTAGGTCTGGTGGCCCACGTCCCAGACCACGCGGTCGTGGGGCGTGTCGTACAGCCAGTGCAGGGCGACGGTGAGTTCGATCACCCCGAGCCCGGCGCCGAAGTGACCACCGCTCTGGCCGACCGACTCGATCAGGTAGGCGCGCAGTTCATCGGCGATCGCCGGCAGGTCGTTCTCGGGGAACTGCCGCAGATCGGCCGGCAGGGCAATACGGGAAAGGCGCGGGTAGCGCTGGGGGTCCATCGCGGGCATCGGCTGCAAATCGGTCGGGAATTGTCCGCCCGTGCGCGGCGAGGGGCAAGCCGGCGACCGGGCGCGATCCGGCCGCGTGCGGGCCGGAGCGGGCACCGGCAGGGCAGGGAGAGGCTGCCGGGGTTCAGGTGATGCGCGCGTAGCCGCAGGCCAGCGCCGCGTGGATGTAATCGGACACGTCCGACTCGCTGGCTCCCGAGGCGAGCGCCACCTCGGCCACCGTGGCCGGAGATTTCAGCATCACGGTGGCGATGCGGAAGTGGCGCGGAAACTCGCGTTCCACCTGCGGCCAACGGGTGAGCTGGAAGCGCGTGCCGGCGCCGTGCCCCTCGAGGCGTCCGCCGCCGGCCCCGAGCGCGAGCAGCCAGACCAGGCGGGACAGGGGCTGCGGCTCGCCGGCGGCAGCGAATGCCGCCGCCGCGTCATCGGCACCGAGCGCCCGGAGGGCCGTGGGCGGCAGATCGGCCGTGGCGTAGCCGAGCAGGGCCTTCAGCGACTTGCCCGGGGCGAAACGCTGGCCGGCGACATCGATCACCAGTGCGGGCAAGCCCTCGGCGTCGATCCGCAGGACACCCTGCGCGCTGGCGAGGTGGTCCGCAAGCCTGGCCGTCGATGCCACCGGCTCGACCAGTGGGCTGTCGTCGGCGCGCGGTGGAGTGGCGGCGTCGCCGGCGAGCGACCGTGCCACACCGTCCAGGGCCGCGGCCAGGGCGCTGCCCTCGAGCGGCGCCGCGAGCCGGATCCCGGTGCTGGCCCGCGCGGCGTGGGTGAGGCCGATCGACACCTGTCCCGAGGGCAGCCCGCCCATCCACGCCATCTGCCCGTACATCGAGTCGAGGTCGATGAGCGCGGCATCGGCGGAGGCATCGTCGACGAGTGTCCAGCCGGCCGGGGCCGAGGATTCGAAGACCCGCCGCGCGCGCTGGAGGTTGTCGTGCTCGAAACCGAGGAGGCGCAGTCGGGGCATCGCGGTGGCAGCAGACGGAGACCGGACGAGTATCTTGAGCGTGCCGGGAGGGGTCAACGCTTTCCAGCGCGCGCGGCGCGGATCCCCGGCGATACACAGGAGTTGACAGATCGGGCACGGGTGCTCCGCCCGATCGACCGTCAACCCTGCGGCCGCGCCCGCTTCGGCAGGTGCGCCGTCAGGAAGGCCATCTGGTCGGCGAGGATGTGGCGGTTCGAGAGGATCAGGTGCTCGACCCAGCTCGGCCGGAACGGCACCGCCAGCAGCGGCATGCCGGCCTGCTGCGGCGTGCGGCCGCCTTTGCGCGAATTGCAGTGGATGCAGGCCGAAACCACGTTCTCCCACACGTCGCGGCCGCCTTTCGAGGTGGGCAGCACGTGGTCGCGGGTGAGCGGCATCCGGCGGCCATCGGCACCGCAGTAGAGGCAGATCCACTGGTCGCGGGCGAACAGCGCATGGTTGGTGAGCGCCGGCGTCGGCTCCGGCACGCGGGCGTTGGCGTGGCCCTTGGCCGCGATGATCGGCGCCAGCGCGATGATGCTCTGACGCCCGGTCCAGCGGTTCACACCGCCGTGCACGGTGAAGCAGGGGTCGCCGAGCGTCCACGCCACCGCGCCGCGCGCGTACAGACAGGCTGCGTCCTGCCAACTCATCCAGTTGAGGATGCGGCCGTGGGCGTCGAGGCTGAGAAGCCGTGGGGTGGGGCCGCGCGGACCGCGCGGCGTGGGGGCTGGCCACAGGCTTGCGGGGGCAGGCGATCCCGCCAGGGGGGCCGTGCCCCTGGCCTGCGCGAATGCCGGATGCGGCGGGGCAGGCTCCATCAAGCGGCAGCATACCCCGCTGGCGTGACAGTTCAAGCACCGGGCGGGCCGATGCGCCGGACGACCGCGCATCAACCGTATCCTTGCCGCTCCGCATTGGAGCAACGCATGGCCGCCCTGTACCCCGACATCGACCCCTTCGACACCGGCACCCTGCAGGTCGACGCCCGCCACCGGCTGTACTACGAGCAGTGCGGCAACCCGAACGGCAAGCCGGTGGTGCTCCTGCACGGCGGCCCCGGTGCCGGCTGCGGGCCGAAGATGCGCCGCTTCCACGATCCCCGGCACTACCGCATCGTGCTGTTCGACCAGCGCGGCGCCGGGCGCTCGACGCCACACGCCGATCTCATCGACAACACCACGCACGCGCTGGTGTCGGACATCGAAACACTCCGCGAGCACTTGCGTATCGCGCGCTGGCAGGTGTTCGGCGGCAGTTGGGGCTCGACGCTGGCGCTCGCCTACGCGCAGGCGCACCCCGACCGCGTCACCGAGCTCGTGCTGCGCGGCATCTTCATGCTGCGGCGCTGGGAGCTGGAGTGGTTCTACCAGGAGGGCACGTCGCGGCTGTTCCCCGACGCCTGGCAGCAGTACCTCGACGGCATCCCGGCGGTCGAACACGGCGACCTGATCTCGGCCTACCACCGTCGACTCACGCACGAGGACCCGGCCGTGCGCCTCGCCGCCGCGCGGCGCTGGAGCGTGTGGGAAGCCGCGACCAGCTTCCTGCGCCAGGACCCGGACTTCATGTCCGGCCACGAGGAGGAGGCTTTCGCGCTGGCCTTCGCGCGCATCGAATCGCACTATTTCGTCCACGGCGGGTTCTTCGAACACGACGACCAACTGCTGCGCGACGCCCACCGCATCCGCCACATTCCCGGCACCATCGTCCACGGCCGCTACGACGTGGTCTGCCCGGTGCAGAACGCGTCGGACCTCAAGAAAGCGTGGCCGGAAGCGCAGCTGCACATCGCGCCGACTTCGGGGCATTCGGCGTTCGAGCCGGAGATCGCGAGCCTGCTCGTCGATGCGACGAACGCCTACCGGTGAGGCCCCCGGGGTGGCGGCCGGTCAGCCGGCGGCGCTGCCGTCGATGTTCCGCTCCACAAACCACAGCCCCGCCCACAGCTTCGGGTCCATCGCGTAGCCCTCGGCCATCTTCCGCGTCAGCCACTGCGCCGCTTCGGCGACCGGGACCTCGTGCACGGTGATGTCCTCGGTCTCGTCGCCGCCGCCGGCGTGCACACGAGTGAGGCCAGTGGCGCGGCAGAAAGCGATGCGTTCGTTGCTCATGCCGGAACTCGTCGGGCCTTCCATCAGCACCTCGACGTGGCTGGCCTGCCAGCCGGTCTCCTCGAGCAGCTCGCGGGCGGCGGCCATCTCCAGGGTGTCTTCGCCCGCGTTGTCGCCGACCAGGCCGGCGGGCATCTCGATGGTGTGCTGCTGCAGCGGCACGCGGAACTGTTCGACGAAGAGGAGTTTCCGCTCCGGCGTGACGGCGACGATGATCACCGCCTTGCCGTCGGCATGGGTGCGCTCGGCGTATTCCCAGGTGCCGCGGGTGCGGATGCGCAGCCAGCGGCCCTCCCAGGCGGTGGTGGCGGGGCCGGTGTTGGCGTCGGTGGGTCGGCTCATCGGTTTCGCTCGAGGGGAAGGGCAGTCGGTGGCCGCGTCGCGATCACGCGATCAGCCGGCTCGCGTCCTGCAATCGTCGCCGCGTCATCGGGCCGATGCGCAGGCGTTCGCACAGGCGATCGAGGCCGTCGGCGTCCGCGGTGCGGCGTTGTGCGGCGTCGAAGCCGTCGGGCAGCGGCGCGTCGCAGACGATCGTCGCCAGCCGACGTGACAGCAGGGCGGCCTCGCGGTGCTCGCGCAGGCGCGCGGCGTGCTGGGCGGCACCGCGCAGTTTGAGCAGCGGCACTTCGTCGAGCTTGGCCAGCAGCGCGTCCATCGAGCCGTAGAGGCCGAGCAGGGTGGCCGCGGTTTTCGGGCCGATGCCGGGCACGCCCGGGATGTTGTCGCTGGCGTCGCCGGTGAGCCCGAGGTAGTCGGCGACCTGGTGCGCGTGGATACCGAAGCGCGGCTTCACGCCGGCGCAGTCCCAGCGTTCATTGCGGGCGAAGTCCCACTGCCAGTCGCCCTCGTCGAGCAACTGCGCCATGTCCTTGTCGGCCGAGACGATCACCACGGCATGGCCGGCGCGCCTTGCCGACATGGCGGCGGTGCCGATGAGATCGTCGGCCTCGAAATCGGAATGCGCCAGCACCGGCAGGCCCATCGCCTCGCCGAGCGCCTTGCAGTGCGCGAACTGCCGCTTCAGCTCCTCGGGCGCGGGCTCGCGGTTCGCCTTGTACGCCGGGTAGATCGCGTTGCGGAAGCAGGAATCGAGCGCCTCGTCGAAGGCCAGCGCCAGCCGCGGCGCGCGGGTGCGCTCGATCAGCTCGCAGAGGAAGCGCGCGAAGCCGTGCACCGCGTTCACCGGCCAGCCGTCCACGTCGCTGCTGTCGATCGGCGTGCCATGCCAGGCGCGGAACACGTAAAGACTGGAGTCGACCAGGTGCACGGTCTGCGCCGCATGGTCTCCTGCGGCGAGGCCGGGCGTGCTGCGGGGCATCGCCGCGCTCACGGCGTCCAGTCGGTCAGCTTGTCGGCGAGCGACGGGCGCAGGCGCTCGGGCACCTCGCCCTGGGGCGTGCCGATGTGGATGAAGCCGAGCAGCTGCTCGTGCGCCGCGAGGCCGAGGCCGTCGAGGATCACCCGGTCGTAGGCCGCCCAGCCGGTCAGCCACTGCGCACCAAAGCCCAGGCCCTGCGCGGCCTGCAGCAGGGCGAAGCACACCGCGCCGCCCGACAGCAGCTGCTCGATCACCGGCACCTTGTGGCCTTCGACCGGCGTGGCGATGACCGCGACCACCAGCGGCGCGAAGCTGAAACGCTGGCGGTCCTTGTCGATGGCCGCCGCCGGGGCATTCGCGTCGAGGGCCAGCGCGCGGGCGGCGAGGCGCTCGCCCAGAGTGTGACGCGCATCACCTTCGATGCGCAGAAAGCGCCACGGCGCGAGCCTGCCGTGGTCGGGCACGCGCAGGGCGGCCTCGAGCAGGCTGCGGGTCTGGGCGTCGGTGGGGCCGGGCGCGCCGAGCTGGCGGCTGGGGACGGAGCGGCGCTGTGCCAATGCAGGGATCGGGGTCATGATCGGAGTCTATCCGGGCCCGGCAGCAACGGCCCAAGTGCCGGGTCGGTCACGGTTTGCAATGGTCAAAACACGCACCATCCGGCCACTATCCCCCGGTAGCCCTTCCATGTCCCCGTCGTCCGCGAACACCCGCCCGCCCACATATGACGAGCTGTTGCGCCATACGCGCCGCTCGGTGGTCGACCAGTTGTCGTCGCTGGTGCTGGCGGTGCTCGGCAAGGCCGACGACTGGATGTTCGATCTGGCGCAGAAGGAAGGCGAGGGCGCCGATCCGTTCGCGCGTTCGCCGCGGCTGGAGGCGATGAGCGCCCTTCGCGGCTCGCGCGCGACCATCGAGCGGCAGTTTGCGCGCGGTTACGAGACCCTGTTCGATGAACTGATCGACCCGGATGCAGCGCCGGTCGACGGCCTGCGACTGAGTCTTCTCGACGAGCAGGAGCTCGAGCAGCAGCTCGCTTCCGATCTCATCGTCGAGGCGCTGCAGCGCGCCCATGGCCACTCGCTCGATGCGCTTGGCCGCGGTCTCGCCCGGATCATGGGCGTGGAGTCGCTCAGCGCACGGCAGAACCCGTTGAGCCCGTTCAGTTTCGGCCACGCCCTGCACCGTGCCCTGCAAGGCATCGAGCTGCCGAACCTGCTGCAGGTGGTGCTCTACAAGTACTACGAGCGCGAGCTGCTGCAGCGGTTCCCGGCGATCCTCGATCCGCTCATGCAGCGGTTCGCCGCCGCCGGCCTCGTGCCGCACCAGCGCGGCCCGGGTGCGCCGCCTCGCCCCACGCAGACGCCGCGCCCTGCGCCGACGGCGATGCCGATGGCCGGCACCGATGCAAGCCCTTCCGCCGCCCATGCGCCCGCCGCCGGCGGCCATTACGCCGGCGCGTCCGATGACGCCAATGTGTTCAGCCTGCTGCGCGAGATGCTGCGCGCGCTGCGCCCGGCCGGGCCGGAGTCGGTTGCGCCGCAGGGTGGCGCCCACGGCGGCGACCGTCGCCCGATGCAGACCACCGAGATGCTGTCGGTGCTGTCGATGATGCAGGCCGAGGTGCCGCCGTCGGTGCTCGAGACGATGGAGCGCCACGAGGCCTCGCTGTCGGTGCTGCTCAAGCGCGACCTGCTCGACAGCGCCCGCCGCATCGGACTCTCGCCCGAGAAGGTCCGCATCCATCCCGACGAGGAGGATGCCGTCGATCTGGTCGGCATGCTGTTCGACGTGCTGTTCGACGAGCACGACTTCGAGCAGCGCGCGCGCAATCTGGTGAGCCGTCTGGTGGTGCCCTACGTCAAGGTCGCGCTGCTCGACCGCCAGATGTTCATGTACCGGACGCACCCGGCGCGCCGGCTGCTCAACGCCGTGACCGAGGCCTGCGAAGGCAACGCCGGTCAGAGTGCGCCGGAACGCGACATGCTCGGCAAGGCCGAGCAGGTGGTCGATACGCTGGTGTCCGACTTCAACGAGGACGTGGCGATCTTCGATACGCTCGAATCCGAACTGCGCGGCTTCCTCGAGCAGCAGCGCAAGCGCACCGATCTGGCCGAGCGTCGTGCCGCCGAGGCGCAGCGCGGTCAGGAGCGCCTCGAGCAGGCCCGCCAGCAGGCCGGTGGCGAGGTGGCATCGCGCGTCGATGGCCGCAAGGTGCCGGCTGCGCTTCGGGAGTTCCTCGCCCGCAGCTGGTCGCACCACCTGTCGCTGGTGGCGCTCCGCGAAGGCACCGACGCCACGGCATGGTCGGCGGGCCTCGCGCTGGCCGACAAGCTGCTCGACCTGTTGCCCGGTGGCAAGGCCGCCGGCATCAGCCTCGCCACCGCCATGCGCGGGCTTTCGGCCGACATCGTCGCCGTGCTGGCCAGCTCCGGCGTGGCCGACGATGCCGCCGACGCGGTGATCAGCGCGATCGCCGACGGCATCGAAGCGCAGCGTCGCGGCGACGCGATCGCCGCCCAACAGGCTGCGGCCGTGCTGCGCGTCGCGCCCGAGCCGCCGCCCGCACCGGCGCAGCCGCGCCTGAAGCTTGTGGGCGGCACCCAGGCCGCACTCGAATTCGAACCCGACGATCTGGCGCGCCTGCGCGATCTGAAGGTGGGCGACTGGATCAGCCTCGCCGGCGAGGACGACAAGCCGGCTCCGGCGAAGCTGGCGTGGATCTCGCCGATCTCGAACCGCCTGATGTTCGTCAATCGACGCGGCGTGCGCATGCTGGTGGCGTCGGTGGAGGAGCTCGCGGCGCTGAAGAAGCTCGGCAAGCTGCAGCTCCGCGATGCGCACGGCGGTGCCTTCGAGGACGCGCTGCAGCGCATGGTCGGGCGCCTGAAGCAGGACGTCGTCTGAGCGACCCCCGCGCGTCGGCGCGGGGCGTCGGCTAGGATGGGGCCTTCGCCCATTCCCGACCAACGAGGACGTTCCCGATGCCGATCACCGTGGTCTGCCTGAAGGAATCCGCCGCCGGCGAACGCCGCGTCGCCATCACCCCGGAAACCGCGAAGAAGCTCGTCGCGCTCGGTGCGACGGTGCGGGTGGCGAAAGACGCCGGTGCGCAGGCCGGCTTTCCCGATGCCGCCTTCGATGCCGCCGGTGGCGCCGATGCCGAAGCCTCTCTGGCTGCCGCCGATCTGCTGCTCTGCGTGCAATCGCCGGATGCCGGCACGCTCTCGAAGCTGAAGCCAGGCGCGGTCGTGGTCGGAATGCTGGCCGCGCACGCGCCGGGTGATCGCGAGGCCGCGCTGAAGGCGCGCGGCGCCACCGCCTTCGCGATGGAGAAACTGCCGCGTACCACCCGCGCGCAGGCGATGGACGTGCTCAGTTCACAGGCCGGCATGGCCGGCTACAAGGCCGTGCTGCTGGGCGCGCAGCTCGCCCCGCGGTTCTTTCCGATGCTGAGCACCGCGGCCGGCACCATCCGCCCGTCGAAGGTGCTGGTGGTCGGCGCCGGTGTCGCCGGCCTGCAGGCCATCGCCACGGCGCGGCGCTTGGGCGCGCAGGTGGAGGGCTTCGACGTGCGCCCGGAAACGCGCGAGCAGATCGAATCGCTCGGCGGCCGATTCCTCGACCTTGGCGTGTCGGCCGCCGGCAGCGGCGGCTACGCGCGCGAGCTGAGTGCCGAGGAGCGCGCGCTGCAGCAGCAGCGCCTCGCCGATCACCTGAAGGGCATCGACGTGGTGGTGTGCACGGCCGCGGTGCCCGGACGCGCCGCGCCGAAGATCATCACCGCCGCGATGGTGGCCGGCATGAAGCCCGGCAGCGTCGTGGTCGATCTCGCCGCCGAGACCGGCGGCAACTGCGAGCTCACCGCGCCCGGCGAGAACGTGCAGCACGGCGGCGTCACCATCGCCGGCCCGCTCAACCTCGCCAGCAGCGGCGCGGTGCACGCCAGCGAGATGTACGCGCGCAACCTGCTGAACTTCGTCAGCCTGTTCGTGAGGGACGGCGCGATCGCGCTCGACTGGAACGACGAGCTGATCGAGAAGACCTGCTGGGTGCGCGCCGAGGCGACCGCCGCCGCGTGAGGGTGGGGCGCCGCTGTCCGAAGCGGCGCCGTTGCGGTTCCGGGCTCAGCGCGGCGGGTCGTTGGCGGGCGGTGGCGCCACGCCGGGGCCGCCGTCCTCCAGCCATGCCCGCCGTTGCGCGGGGCTCAGCGATTCCCAGGTGCGACGGGCCGCGTCCCGCTCGGCCGGCGGCAGCGTCTGGAATCGCCGCCAGATCTCCCGCAAGCGGCCGCGCTGTTCCGGATCGGCTTGGCGGAAGCGATCGGCACCCGCCTGGGCGAGGCGCTTCTGCTCCGGCGTCAGGCTGGCCCAGAAGCGGGCGCGATCGAGGTAGCGCTGCTGCTGTTCGGGCGTGGCGCGTTCCCAGCGCTCGCGCGTCGGCTCGATGAGTGCCGCCCGGTCCGCCTCGGACAAGGAGTCCCACGAACGTGCCGCGGGCGCCTGCGCCGAGGCGACGGTCGCCGTTCCGGCGGCGAGGATCAGGAGGCTGAGGGCGAGGGTCCGGCTCATAGCGTGAGTCCTTCATGCGGGCCTGCGGCGGGCAGGTCCAGGGGGTCGTTGGGGCTGGTCGCGTCGTCCGGCACGGTGGCGAGCCAAGCGTAGAACTCGGCGTCGTCCTCGAGTTCCACCAGGGCGGTATCGGCGAAGCGCGCGGCCTCGGCCTCCAAGGGCGGAGGTGTGGCGGGGTCGGCGGGCGGGC
>DMHI01000279.1:0-388 GCA_003449515.1 Lysobacteraceae bacterium
CCACATCACCATCAAGCGCTGGAACTTCACCACTCGTGACGCCACTCACGGTAACTCGCTCTCGCACCGCTCGCCGGGCTCGATCGGCCAGCGCCAGACGCCGGGTCGCGTGTTCCCGGGCAAGAAGATGTCGGGCCACATGGGCGCCGAGGTTCTTTCTGTCCAGAACCTCGAAGTCGTCAAGGTCGACGTCGAGCGCGGCCTCATCGCGATCCGCGGCGCCGTCCCCGGTGCGCCGGGTGGCGACGTGGTCGTCCGTCCGGCCAGCAAGGCTTAAGGAGTAGACGATGGAACTGTCCGTCATCAACGGCAAGGCGCTGTCGGTCAACGACGCCGTCTTCGGCCGCGAGTTCAACCAGGACCTCGTGCACCAGGTCGTCGTTGCGTA
>DMHI01000279.1:787-1595 GCA_003449515.1 Lysobacteraceae bacterium
ACCAAGAAGTTCAAGAAGCAGAAGGGCGGCGGCGCTCGTCACGGCGACTACCGCGCTCCGATCTTCGTGGGCGGTGGTGTCACCTTCGCGGCCAAGCCGCGCAGCTTCGCCCAGAAGGTCAACAAGAAGATGTACCGCGGCGCCATCGCCGTGATCCTGTCCGAGCTCGCTCGCCAGGGTCGCCTGATGGTCGTCGAGGGCTTCGACGTCGATGCCCCGAAGACCCAGGGCCTCGTCGCCAAGCTGGCTGACCTCAAGGTCGGCACCCGCACGCTGATCGTGTCGGAGCAGGCGAGCGAGAACCTGTACCTCGCCGCGCGCAACATCCCCTACGTGGAAGTGCGCGACGTGCAGGGCCTGGATCCGGTGTCGCTGGTCGGTGCCGACTCGGTCGTCATCACCACCGAGGCCGTCAAGCTGATCGAGGAGTGGCTGGCATGATCAACGAAAGCCTGTTTTCGGTTCTCCGCGCCCCGAAGGTGTCGGAAAAGACCGCCCGCCTTGCCGAGTCGAACCAGTACGTGTTCGAAGTGGCCAAGACGGCGACCAAGGACGAGGTGAAGGCCGCCGTCGAGCACCTGTTCAACGTCAAGGTGCTCGCCGTCAACGTCGCCAACATCAAGGGCAAGTCGAAGGCGTTCCGCCAGCGTGCGGGCCGCCGTTCCGACAAGCGCAAGGCGTATGTCCGTCTGGCCGAAGGCCAGACGCTCGACGTCACCGCCAAGGCCTGAGGATAAAGACCCATGGCAGTCATGACTTTCAAGCCGACCTCGCCTGGCCGCCGCGCCATGGTCAAGGTCGTGAACCC
>DMHI01000279.1:2028-3149 GCA_003449515.1 Lysobacteraceae bacterium
CCCGCCACATCGGCGGTGGCCACAAGCAGCACTACCGCATCATCGACTTCAAGCGCGACAAGGAAGGCATCGCCGCCCGCGTCGAGCGCCTCGAGTACGATCCCAACCGCACGGCGCACATCGCGCTGCTGTGCTACGCCGACGGCGAGCGCCGCTACATCATCGCGCCGAAGGGTCTGCAGGTCGGCGACCAGCTGATTTCGGGCAAGGACGCGCCGATCAAGGTCGGCAACACCCTGCCGCTGCTCAATATGCCGATCGGTGCCACCGTGCACTGTGTCGAGATGAAGCCGGGCAAGGGCGCCCAGCTGGCGCGCGCCGCCGGCGCCGGTGTCCAGCTGATCGGCCGCGAACACGGCTATGCCACCCTGCGCCTCCGCTCCGGCGAGATGCGCAAGGTGCCGGTCGACTGCCGCGCCACCATCGGCGAAGTCGGCAACACCGAGCACAACCTCGAGAAGCTGGGCAAGGCCGGTGCCTCCCGCTGGCGCGGCATCAAGCCGACCGTCCGCGGCGCCGCGATGAACCCGGTCGACCACCCGCACGGTGGTGGTGAGGCGAAGGCCGGTCAGGGCAACCCGCACCCGGTCAGCCCCTGGGGCCAGCCGTCGAAGGGTTACAAGACGCGTAAGAACAAGCGCACCGACAAGTTCATCGTGCGCGATCGTAGGGGTTAATCGGCCATGCCACGTTCACTCAAGAAGGGCCCGTTCGTCGACCACCACCTCGCCAAGAAGGTGGAAGTCGCTGCAGCGGCCAACAGCAAGAAGCCGATCAAGACCTGGTCGCGTCGTTCGATGATCCTGCCCGAGATGATCGGCCTGACCATCGCCGTGCACAACGGCAAGGCGCACATCCCGGTGCTGGTCAACGAGAACATGATCGGCCACAAGCTCGGCGAATTCGCCGTCACCCGGACCTTCAAGGGTCACGGTGGCGACAAGAAGTCGGGCAAGTAAGGAGATGACCATGGAAGCGAAAGCCATCCTCCGCGCCACGCGCATCTCCCCGCAGAAGGCCCGCCTGGTCGCCGACCAGGTGCGCGGCCTGCCCGTCGCCCGCGCCCTCGACCTGCTGAAGTTCAGCGACAAGAAGGCCGCCGGCATCATCCGCAAGGTCGT
>DMHI01000279.1:3559-5338 GCA_003449515.1 Lysobacteraceae bacterium
ATCATGATCGACGAAGGTCCGGTGCTGAAGCGCTTCGGCGCGCGCGCCAAGGGCCGCGGTACCCGCATCCTCAAGCGCACCAGCCACATCACTGTGGTCGTGGGCTCCGGCAAGAAGGCGTAAGGACGAGATTATGGGTCACAAAGTTCATCCGACCGGTATCCGTCTTGGCATCGCCAAAGACTGGAACTCCAAGTGGTATGCGAACAAGAAGGAATTCGCGGGCTACCTCGCCGCCGACCTGAAGGTCCGCATCATGCTCCGCGAGAAGCTGGCCCAGGCCGGCATCTCCAAGATCCTGATCGAGCGTCCGAGCAAGTCGGCGCGCGTGACGATCCACACCGCCCGCCCGGGCGTGGTGATCGGCAAGCGCGGCGAGGACATCGAGAAGCTGCGCAAGCAGGTTTCCGACATCATGGGCGTCCCGGCGCACATCAATGTCTCGGAAGTCCGCAAGCCGGAGCTCGATGCCCAGCTGGTCGCCGAATCGATCGCCCAGCAGCTGGAGCGCCGCATCATGTTCCGCCGCGCGATGAAGCGCGCCGTGAGCAATGCGATGCGCCTCGGCGCGCTCGGCATCAAGGTCAACGTCGCCGGTCGCCTGAACGGCGCCGAGATCGCGCGTTCGGAGTGGTACCGCGAAGGTCGCGTGCCACTGCATACGCTGCGCGCCGACGTCGACTACGGCTTCGCCGAAGCCCGCACCACCTTTGGCGTCATTGGCGTCAAGACGTGGGTCTACAAGGGCGAAATCTTCGACTTCTCGCAAGTCGGCCAGGAAAAGACCGAAGAGCGCGCGGAACGTCCGTCGCGTGGTCAGGCCAAGTGAGGTAACGAGCCATGTTGCAACCCAAGCGAACTAAATATCGCAAGCAGTTCAAGGGCCGTAACGAGGGCCTGAGCTGGTCGGCGAACGCCGTCAGCTTCGGCGAGTACGGCCTGAAGGCCACCGAACACGGCCGCCTCACCGCCCGCCAGATCGAGTCGGCCCGCCGCACGATCAGCCGCTACGTCAAGCGTGGCGGCAAGCTGTGGATCCGCGTGTTCCCGGACAAGCCGATCACCCAGAAGCCGATCGAAGTCCGAATGGGCGCCGGCAAGGGCAACGTCGAGTACTGGGTCGCCCAGATCCAGCCCGGCCGCATGCTCTACGAGATGGAAGGCATCCCGGAGGACCAGGCGCGCGAAGCGATGCGCCTCGCCGCCGCCAAGCTCTCCGTCAAGACCACTTTCGTGACCCGGACGGTGCGCTGATGGAACTCCTGGAACTGCGTAAGAAGTCGGCCGACGAGCTGAAGGCCCACCTGCTCGAGCTCCGCAAGGAGCAGTTCTCGCTGCGCATGCAGAAGACGACGAACCAGCTGGCGAAAACCCACGAGATCAGCCGTGTCCGCCGCGAGATCGCGCGCGTCAACACGCTGCTGACCCAGAAGAACTAAGGGAAGGCCATGAGCGATAACGCCACCCCGCTGCGCACGGTCGAAGGCCGCGTCGTCAGCAACAAGATGAACAAGACGGTCACCATCCTGGTCGAGCGCCAGGTGAAGCACCCGCTGTACGGCAAGTACATCCGCCGTTCGACCAAGCTTCATGCCCACGACGAAGCCAATGCCTGCAACGAGGGCGACGTCGTCCGCGTGACCGAGTGCGCCCCGATGTCGAAGACCAAGAACTGGCGCGTCGTCGAGATCGTCTCGAAGTCGGCCGAGTAAGAGGAGCCTGAGCCATGATCCAGACGCAGAGCTACCTCGAAGTCGCCGACAACTCCGGTGCCAAGGA
>DMHI01000279.1:5731-14109 GCA_003449515.1 Lysobacteraceae bacterium
GCCCACATCGGCGACATCATCAAGGTCACCGTGAAGGACGCGATCCCGCGCGGCAAGGTCAAGAAGGGCGAGGTCTACAACGCCGTCGTCGTGCGCACCCGCAAGGGCGTGCGCCGTGCCGATGGCTCGCTGATCCGCTTCGACGCCAACGCCGCCGTGCTGCTGAACAACAAAGAAGAGCCGATCGGCACCCGCATCTTCGGACCCGTGACCCGTGAACTCCGCAACGAGAAGTTCATGAAGATCGTGTCCCTGGCGCCTGAAGTGCTGTAAGCCGGAGACGAAACCATGAACCGTATCCGCAAGGGCGACCAGATCGTCGTCATCACCGGCAAGGACAAGGGCAAGAAGGGCGAAATCACCCGCGTTGCCGGTGATCGCGTCATCGTCGCCAACATCAACGTGGTGAAGCGCCACACCAAGGCGAATCCGCAGGCCGGCCAGGCCGGCGGCATCGTCGAGCGCGAAGCCCCGATCCATATCTCCAACGTGATGCTGTTCAACCCGGCGACGGGCAAGGGCGATCGCGTTGGCTTCAAGGTGCTCGAGGATGGACGCAAAGTGCGTGTGTTCCGCTCGAGCGGTGAGGCGATCGACGCCTGAGGAATGCCCCGATGAACACCCGGCTTGAAAAAATCTACAAGGACACCGTGGTGCCGAAGCTCATGAAGGAGTTCGGCTACACGAATCCGATGCAGGTGCCGAAGATCACCAAGATCACGCTGAACATGGGCGTGGGCGAGGCGGTCGGCAACAAGAAGATCCTCGAGAACGCCGTGGCCGACCTGGCCACGATCACCGGCCAGAAGCCGGTGACGACCAAGGCCCGCGTCTCGGTCGCCAGCTTCAAGATCCGCGAAGGCTGGCCGATCGGCACCAAGGTGACCCTGCGTCGCGCCAAGATGTACGAGTTCCTCGACCGCCTGATCAGCGTCGCCCTGCCGCGCGTCCGCGACTTTCGCGGCGTGTCGGGTCGCGCGTTCGACGGCCGTGGCAACTACAACATGGGCCTGAAGGAGCAGATCATCTTCCCGGAGATCAACTTCGACCAGGTCGACGCCCTGCGCGGCATGGACATCGCGATCACCACGACCGCGAAGACCGACGCCGAGGCCAAGGCCCTGCTGGCCGCCTTCAACTTCCCGTTCCGCAACTGACCTCAGGAGCCCATCATGGCCAAGACGAGCATGGTCAACCGCGAGGTCAAGCGCGAGAAGCTTGCCAAGCGCTACGCCACCAAGCGCGCCGACCTCAAGAAGATCATCGCCAGCACCACGGCGACCTACGAAGAGAAGATGGACGCGGTCACCAAGCTGAACAAGCTCCCGCGTGACTCCTCGGAAAGCCGCCAGCGCAACCGCTGCGAGCTCTCTGGTCGCTCGCGCGGCGTCTACCGCAAGTTCGGCCTCGGCCGCAACAAGCTGCGCGAAGCCACCATGCGCGGCGACGTGCCCGGCCTTCGCAAGGCCAGCTGGTAAGCGAAAAAGCTGGTATCATCGCCGGCTCTGCGAAACCCACCCGGCCGGGAACGGCCGGGTTTTTCCACTCCCTACCTGTTCGCGAAAGCGGATATCGGTGCTACTCATAAGGATCCATCCATGAGCATGACTGATCCCATCGCCGACATGCTGGTGCGCATCAAGAACGCGCTGGCTGTCCGCAAGACCACGGTCAAGATGCCGTCGTCCAAGATCAAGCTGGCTGTCGCCAACGTCCTGAAGGCCGAGGGCTATGTTCTCGACGTCCGCCAGATCGGCGACGCCAAGAAGCCGGAACTCGAGATCGTCCTCAAGTACTTCGAGGGCAAGCCCGTGATCGAGCGCCTCGAGCGTTTCTCGCGTTCGGGTCTGCGCCAGTACCGCGGCAAGGACGCGCTCCCGAAGGTCCTCGGCGGCCTCGGCGTGTCGATCATCTCGACCTCCAAGGGCATCATGACCGACCGCGAAGCACGCCAGCAGGGCGTGGGCGGCGAAGTCCTGTGCCTCGTGGCCTGATGCAGGAGAACTGACCATGTCCCGCGTCGCCAAGAAGCCGATCGCCCTCCCGAAGGGCGTTGAAATCACCACCAACGCCGCGCAGTTCAGCGTCAAGGGCCCGAAGGGCACCCTGACGCTGGCCAAGCCGCAGGGTGTGGACCTGAACAACGAGAATGGCACCGTCACGCTGGTGGCCGCCAACGCCGAAGCGATTCCGATGGCCGGTACCGCCCGTGCCATCCTGTCGAACATGGTGAAGGGCGTCTCCGAAGGGTTCCAGCGCAAGCTGGAGCTGGTCGGCGTCGGCTACCGTGCCGCCATGCAGGGCAAGGACCTGAGCCTGTCGCTCGGCTTTTCCCATCCGGTGCTCTTCAACACGCCGGAAGGCATCACCATCACCGTGCCGTCGCAGACGGAGATCCTGATCGCCGGCGCCGATGCGCAGCTGGTCGGCCAGGTCGCCGCCAAGATCCGCGCCTTCCGTTCGCCGGAACCGTACAAGGGCAAGGGCGTCCGTTACGCGGGCGAGAACGTCATCATCAAGGAAGCCAAGAAGGCCTAAGGGCGCTTCAGCTTCGCGAGAGAACGAACCATGGAAAAGAAAATCGCCCGCCTGCGTCGCGCCAAGTCGACGCGCCTCCACATCCGCACGCTCGGCGTGCCGCGTCTGTCGGTGCTGCGCACCGGCCAGCACCTCTACGCCCAGGTCTTCACGGCCGACGGCTCGAAGGTGCTCGCCGCGGCGTCGACCCTCGAGGCCGGTCTCAAGTCGAAGAACCTCGAGGCCGCCGCCAAGGTCGGTGCCGATATCGCCGCCAAGGCCAAGGCCGCGGGCATCGAGGCGGTCGCCTTCGATCGTTCGGGCTACCGCTACCACGGCCGCATCAAGGCGCTCGCCGATGCCGCTCGCGAAGGCGGCCTGCAGTTCTAAGCTCCACGTGGCACCCAGGCGCGCAGTGCAGCGCGCGCCTCACACAACGATAAGCGGCGCAAAGCCGTAATTCCCTCATCACGAGAGTCCATCATGAGCAGCAACGAAAGCCGCGATCGCCGCGACCGCGAAGGTGCCGACGACGGCATGATCGAAAAGCTGATCGCGGTCAACCGCGTCAGCAAGACCGTCAAGGGCGGTCGCCAGTTCACCTTCACCGCGCTGACCGTCGTCGGCGACGGTGCCGGCAAGATCGGCTTCGGCTATGGCAAGGCCAAGGAAGTCCCGGTCGCCATCCAGAAGTCGATGGAGTACGCCCGCAAGGCGATGGTCGTCGTCGATCTGAACGAAGGCACGCTGTGGCACCCGGTCAAGGCCAACCACGGCGCGGCGGCGGTCTACATGCAGCCGGCGTCGGAAGGTACCGGCGTGATCGCCGGCGGCGCGATGCGCGCTGTGCTGGAAGCGGTCGGCGTCAAGAACGTGCTGGCCAAGGCCACCGGTTCGCGCAACCCGATCAACCTGGTCCGCGCCACCGTGCGCGGCCTGTCGATGATGCACTCGCCGGCCAAGATCGCGGCCAAGCGCGGCAAGAAGCTCGAGGAGATCCTCCATGGCTAACAAGACCGTCAAGGTGCGCCTCGTGCGCGGCCTCCGCGGCACGCAGCAGCGCCACCGCGTGTCGGTGCGTGCGCTCGGCCTGAACAAGCTCAACGACGTCCGTGAGCTGATTGACTCGCCGCAGGTGCGCGGCCTGATCAACCAGTTGCACTACCTCGTCCGCGTCGAGGCCTAAGGAGAATCCCATGCGTCTCAACACCATCACTCACGCCGAAGGCGCCCGCAAGGAGCGCACCCGCGTCGGTCGCGGCATCGGTTCGGGCCTCGGCAAGACCTGCGGTCGCGGCCACAAGGGTTCGTTCGCGCGCGCCGGCAAGGGCAAGATCAAGCCGGGCTTCGAAGGCGGCCAGATGCCGATGCAGCGTCGTCTGCCGAAGATCGGCTTCCGCTCGAAGATGTCGCACGAGTCGGCCGAAGTCCTGCTGTACCAGCTGGCCATGCTCGACACCGACGTGATCGACATCGAGGTTCTGCGCGCCGCCAAGCTGGTGACGCTCGAGGCCAGGAAGATCAAGGTCGTCAAGAAGGGCGAGCTCGCCAAGAAGCTCACCATCAAGGGCCTGCTGGTGACGGCAGGTGCGAAGGCGGCGATCGAAGCCGCCGGCGGCGCGGTGGAGTAATCGCTTGGCCTCGAACGCGGCGACGATGTTGGGCGGTCTTGGAAAGTTCAAGGAACTGAAGGACCGCCTGCTGTTCGTGCTTCTGGCGCTGATCGTCTTCCGGATCGGGAGCTTCATCCCGGTCCCGGGCGTGAACCCCGAGGCCATGATGTCTCTGTTCGAGGCACAAGGCGGCATCGTGGACATGTTCAACATGTTCTCCGGTGGTGCCCTGTCGCGGTTCAGCGTGCTCGCACTGAACGTCATCCCGTACATTTCCGCGTCGATCATCGTGCAGTTGCTGGGGCAGGTGTACGAGCCGTGGAAGGCGATGAAGAAGGAGGGCGAGGCCGGTCGGCGCAAGCTCACCCAGTATTCGCGCTACGGTGCCGTGTTCCTCGCCATCGTCCAGGCCGGCAGCATCGCCGTCGCCCTGCAGGGTCAGGTTGCCGGCGGCGCGCCGGTGGTCTACAGCCCCGGCATGGGCTTCGTCTTCACCGCCATCGTCTCGCTCACGGCGGGCACGATCTTCCTGATGTGGCTGGGTGAGCAGATCACCGAACGCGGCATCGGCAACGGCATCTCGCTGATCATCTTCGCGGGCATCGTCGCCGGCCTGCCGGGCGCGCTCATCGGCACGATGCGCGGCGTCAATGCCGGCGAGATCAGCTGGCTCGCCATCCTCGTGATCGCGGTGCTCGTGCTCGCCACGGTCTACTTCGTGGTGTTCGTCGAGCGCGGCCAGCGCCGCATCACCGTGCAGTACGCGCGACGTCAGGGCGGTCGGCAGCAGGCCTACAGCAACCAGAGCTCGCACCTGCCGCTCAAGCTCAACATGTCGGGCGTGATCCCGCCGATCTTCGCCTCGAGCCTGATCATGCTGCCGGCCACCATCACGCACTGGACCGGCACCGGCGCGCAGGCGCAGGCGGCGGCCCTGGCCGAGGACGCCGGCTGGCAGGCGCAGCTCTCGCTGATGCTGCAGCGCGTGGCGACCTCGCTGGCACCGAATGAACCGCTGCACATGATGCTGTTCGCGGCCCTGATCATGGGTTTCGCCTTCTTCTACACGGCGCTGGTGTTCAACAGCCAGGAAACCGCCGACAACCTGAAGAAGTCCGGCGCTCTGGTGCCGGGCATCCGTCCGGGCAAGGCCACCGGCGACTACATCGACGGCGTATTGACGCGCCTGACCCTGATCGGCTCGCTCTATCTGGTGGCGGTCTGTCTGCTGCCGGAGATGCTCCGCGCCACTTGGCAGGTGCCGTTCTACTTCGGCGGCACCTCGCTGCTGATCGTCGTCGTGGTGGTCATGGACTTCACGTCGCAGGTGCAGGCGCACCTCTATTCGCACCAGTACGACAGCCTTCTGAAGAAGGCCAATTTGAAGGGCGGTCCGCGCGGCGGCTTGGCGCGCGGATGAACCGTGGCGGGCCCGCGCAAGAGTAGCGCGGGCGGCGAGGGGGCCTTCGGGCCCGTTCGCCAACCCCGGTTCGTCGCCGGAGCATGGGCACACTCCCCATGCCGGGTTCGTCGCCGTTCAGGCGGCGGGCTTCAATGAAACACCAGGCCAGTGTAGACTTTTTGATTCCTTGCGCCGCTCGTCGGCGACAAAACCAGTGGAGATCGCGTCATGGCGCGTATTGCGGGTGTGAACCTGCCTGTCCAGAAGCACGTCTGGGTGGGCCTTCAGAGCATTTTCGGGATCGGGCGCACGCGCTCGCGTCTCGTCTGCACGGCCGCGGGTGTCAACCCGCACAGCAAGATCCGTGAGCTCTCCGAGCCGGAAATCGAGCGCCTGCGCGCCGAGATCGGCAAATACACGGTCGAGGGCGATCTGCGTCGCGAGGTCGGCATGTCGATCAAGCGCCTGATGGACCTCGGCTGCTACCGCGGCCTCCGTCACCGCCGCGGCCTGCCGCTGCGTGGCCAGCGCACCCGCACCAATGCCCGTACCCGCAAGGGTCCGCGCAAGGCCATCAAGAAGTAAGGACCAGCCCCGATGAACAAGCCGGCTGCCGCCAACAAGGCCAAGAAGAAGGTCAAGCGCATCGTCACCGACGGTGTCGCCCACGTCCAGGCTTCTTTCAACAACACCATCATCACCATCACCGACCGCCAGGGGAACACCCTGAGCTGGGCCACCTCGGGTGGCGCCGGCTTCCGCGGTTCGCGCAAGTCGACGCCGTTCGCGGCGCAGGTCGCCGCCGAGAAGGCCGGCAAGGCCGCGCTCGACTACGGTCTGAAGACGCTCGAAGTGCACGTCAAGGGCCCGGGTCCCGGCCGCGAATCGGCCGTCCGCGCGTTGAACAACGTCGGCTACAAGGTCACGAACATCATCGACGTCACGCCGATTCCGCACAACGGCTGCCGTCCGCCCAAGAAGCGTCGCGTCTAAGGGCAAGGGGAATAAATCATGGCTCGTTATATCGGTCCCACCTGTAAGCTCGCGCGCCGCGAAGGCGCCGACCTCAGCCTCAAGTCCCCGGCCCGCGCGCTGGACAGCAAGTGCAAGCTCGAGCAGAAGCCCGGCGTGCATGGCCCTGTCGCCAAGAAGGGCAAGCTGTCGGATTACGCCACCCAGCTGCGTGAGAAGCAGAAGGTCAAGCGCATCTACGGCCTGCTGGAGCGCCAGTTCCGCAACTACTACAAGAAGGCCGCGAACCGCAAGGGCAACACCGGCGAGAACCTGCTGCAGATGCTCGAGCAGCGTCTCGACAACGTTGTCTACCGCATGGGCTTCGCCGTCACCCGTCCGCAGGCCCGCCAGCTGGTCTCGCACCGCGGCGTGCTGGTCAACGGCAAGTCCGTGAACCTGCCCTCGTACCAGGTCCGCGCCGGCGACCAGATCACCCTGACCGAGAAGGCGGCGACCCAGCTGCGCGTCAAGGAAGCGGTCACCCAGTCGCAGCAGATGGACCTCGTGCCCTCGTGGTGCACCGTCGATGCGAACAAGTTCTCCGGCACCTTCAAGGCTGTGCCTGATCGCGCCGACCTGCCGGCCGACATCAACGAAGCGCTGATCGTCGAGCTGTACTCGAAGTAATCCTCCGGAGAACGCCGCCCATGACGGTAAATGCCATCCAGATGCTGCGTCCCAAGGGTCCGCAGATCGAGCGCCTGTCGACGACCCGCTCCCGTGTCGTCATCGAGCCGCTGGAGCGTGGCTACGGCCACACCATCGGCAACGCGCTGCGCCGCGTGCTGCTGTCCTCGATCCCGGGTTGCGCCATCACCGAAGTCGAGATCGACGGCGTGCTGCACGAGTACACCACGCTTGAAGGCCTGCAGGAGGACGTCCTCGACGTCCTGCTGAACCTGAAGGACGTGGCGATCCGCATGCACAACGTCGAGTCGACGATGCTCACCCTGCAGACGAAGGGTCCGGGCGTCGTCACCGCCGCCGACATCAAGACCGACCACAACGTCGAGATCCTCAACGGCGAGCACGTGATCTGCACGCTGACGAAGGACACGGCGCTGAACATGCGCCTCAAGATCGAGCGCGGCTTCGGCTACCAGCCGGCTGCGGCGCGTCGTCGCCCGGACGAAGAGTCCCGTGCGATCGGCCGCCTGATGCTGGACGCCAGCTTCGCTCCGGTCCGTCGCGTCGCGTATGCCGTGGAAGCGGCCCGCGTCGAGCAGCGCACCGACCTCGACAAGCTCGTCCTCGACATCGAGACCAACGGCACGATCGATTCGGAAGAAGCCATCCGCACCGCCGCCAGCATCCTCACGGACCAGCTGTCGGTGTTCGGCGACTTCATCGTGCGTGGTCCGGCGTCGAGCAAGAGCGCGGCCGGCGGCGTCGACCCGACCCTGATGCGTCCGATCGACGACCTCGAGCTGACCGTCCGTTCGGCCAACTGCCTCAAGGCCGAGAACATCTACTACATCGGCGATCTGATCCAGCGCACGGAAGTGGAGCTGCTGAAGACCCCGAACCTGGGCAAGAAGTCGCTCACCGAGATCAAGGAAGTGCTCGCCTTGCGCGGTCTTTCCCTCGGGATGAAGCTCGAGAACTGGCCGCCGGCCGGTCTCACCCAGGGCGTGATGATGGGCTAAGGCCCACGATCGATAAGGAACCCAACCCATGCGTCACCTCAACGCCGGCCGCAAGTTCAGCCGCACCAGCGCGCATCGCGAAGCGATGTTCCGCAACATGGCCTCGTCGCTGTTCAAGCACGAGCTGATCCGTACCACCCTGCCGAAGGCCAAGGAGCTGCGTCGCATCGCCGAGCCGCTCATCAC
>DMHI01000067.1:0-2257 GCA_003449515.1 Lysobacteraceae bacterium
TCATGCGCGGCCGCACCTTCCTCAACCGCTGGGTGATCGTCGACGAGGCGCAGAACCTGACGCCGAAGCAGATCAAGACCCTGATCACCCGCGCCGGCCCGGGCACCAAGATCATCTGCATGGGCAACGTCGAGCAGATCGACACGCCCTACCTCACCGAGACGACCTCGGGCCTCACCTACGCCGTGGATCGCTTCAAGAGCTGGGGCCACAGCGCGCACATCACCCTGCGCCGCGGCGAGCGTTCGCGTCTGGCCGATTTCGCCTCCGAGGTGCTCTGAGTGCACGAACGCGTGATCTCGGCCCTGACCATCGCCGGCTCGGATTCGGGCGGCGGTGCCGGCATCCAGGCCGACCTCAAGGCCTTCGCCGCCCACGGCGTGCACGGGCTCTCGGCCCTCGCCGCCCTGACCGCCCAGCACACCCGCGGCGTCACCGCCGTGCATGCGCCGGATGGCGGTTTCCTGCGCGCGCAGATCGATGCCTGCTTCGAGGATTTCGACGTGCGCGCGGTGAAGCTTGGGATGCTCGCCACGGCCGACATCATCCACGCCGTGGCCGACGCGCTCGCACACTGGAAGCCCGCAGCGCTGGTCGTCGATCCGGTGATGGTGGCGACCAGCGGCGCCAAGCTGCTGGCCGATGACGCCCTCGACGCGCTGCGCACACGCCTGCTGCCGATGGCGACGGTGCTGACGCCCAACCTCCCGGAGGCCGAGCTGTTGCTCGGGCACCGCATCGCGCCAGGGCCCGATGCCGACGCCGCGCTGGCGGAGCTGCTCGCGCTGGGCGCCGATGGCGTGCTGCTGAAGGGCGGGCATTTGGCCGAGACCGAGGTCATCGACCGCTTCGGAAGCGGCGTGCTGCGGGCGAGCTTCCGCAGCAAACGGCTCCTGGTGGAGGGCCACGGCACCGGCTGCACGCTGGCCTCCGCCATCGCGGCGAACCTTGCCCTCGGCGAGACGCCACCGCAGGCCTGCCGCCTCGGCACCGAGTACATCGCCGGGGCCCTCGCCGCCGGCTATCGGCCGGGCCGCGGCGACGTGGTCGTGCTCGACCCCTTCTGGCGCTTCCGCGTGGGCTGAAACGCCGGTCAGCCGGCGAGGCGCGCGGCCACCGCCCTGGCGAGGCTCTGCGTGGTGCCGGTGCCACCGACGTCCGGGGTCACGCCGTCCTTGGCCTCGAGCGTGTCGCGGATCGCCTGGCGCAGGCGGTTGGCGTGCTCGACGTGGCCGAGGTGGTCGAGCATCTGGCCGGCGGCGAGCAGCAGGGCGCAGGGATTGGCGATGTTCTTGCCGGCGATGTCGGGGGCCGAGCCGTGCACGGCCTCGAAAATGGCGGCATGTTCCCCAATGTTCGCGCCCGGGGCGAGGCCGAGGCCGCCGACCAGGCCGGCGCAGAGGTCGGAGACGATGTCGCCGAACAGGTTGGTGGTCACGATCACATCGAACTGCTCGGGGCGCATCACCAGCTGCATGCAGGTGTTGTCGACGATCATCTCGTTGCACGGGATGTCGGGGTACTGCTGCGCCACCTCGCGGGCGGTTTTCAGGAACAGGCCCGAGGTCGACTTCAGGATGTTGGCCTTGTGCACCACCGTGACCTTCTTGCGGCCGAGGCGGCGTGCGAGGTCGAAGGCGTAGCGGACGATGCGCTCCGAGCCCTTGCGGGTGATCTTCTGCGTCAGCAGCGCGGTCTCGCCATCCGCCGACACCGACTGGCCCTCGCCGATGTAGGCACCTTCCGTGTTCTCGCGCACGGTGATGATGTCGATGTTGTCGTAGCGCGCCTTCGTGCCCGGGAAGCTGATCGCCGGGCGCACGTTGGCGTAGAGGTCGAACTGCTTGCGCAGCGCGACGTTGATCGAGGTGAAGCCCTCGCCCACCGGCGTGGTCAGCGGGCTCTTGAAGGCGATGCGGTGCGTGCCGATCGCCTGCAGCGTGGCGGCGGGCAGCAGCTCGCCGGTCTTTTCGAGCGCCGACATGCCGGCTTCGACGATCTCGTACTTCAGGCCGAGATTCATCGCGTCGAGCACGCCGAGCGATGCGTCCATGATTTCGGGACCGATGCCGTCCCCGCGGATGACCGCGATCGTCTGAGACATGTGATTTCCTTGGGTTCGCCCGATCCAGTGCGGGCGTCGGCGCGGATTATGCCGCAGCCGCCACCGGCCCACCGCAGACCACGGTCAAGGAAACCGGCTCGGGTTCAGGCGGGACGCGCCCGGGCGGCGTGCGCTGCGCGCTCAGCCGTGCGC
>DMHI01000067.1:2600-8270 GCA_003449515.1 Lysobacteraceae bacterium
GCGCTCAGCCGTGCGCGGCGTCGTGCGCGGGCGGCGTGCTGGCGGAACCCGTTTCGAGCTGATCGAGGAAATCGACGGCGCGCCGCAGGTGCGGGATGACGATCGAGCCGCCCACCACAAGGCCCACCGAGAACACCTCGAAGAACTCTTCGCGGGTGACGCCGGCCTGCTGGCACTGGGCGACGTGGTAGGCGATGCAGTCGTCGCATCTGAGCACCATCGAGGCCACGAGGCCGAGCATTTCCTTCGTCTTCAGGTCGAGCGCGCCGGCCTTGTAGGTCTGCGTATCGAGGGCGAAGAAGCGCCGCACGACCTGGTTGTCCTCGGCGAGGATGCGCTCGTTCATGCGCTTGCGGAAGGCGGTGAATTCGGCGACGCGGTCACTCACGGGGCGGACTCCAGCAGGGGCGCCAGGCCACCGGCGCGGTCGAGGGCCACCATGTCGTCGAAACCGCCGACGTGGGTGCCGTTGATGAAGATCTGCGGCACCGAGGTGCGCTTCGCCTTGGCGAGCATTTCCGCACGCGCGGCCGGGTCGAGATCGACGCGCAGCTCGCGCCATTCGACGCCGCGCTGCTTCAGGAAGTTTTTCGCCGCCATACAGTAGGGGCAGACCGCGGAGGAAAACAGCACAACATCGGGGCGGGGCATCGACAGGGCTCCAGCACGGGATTCCGGCACGGCGCGGAACTATGCGGTCGCGCCGCGGTCTTTTCCAGCGTCCGCTTAACGGCGGGTTCACCAGCCTCTTCCCCCCTTTCGGCATGCTCCGCCCATGCGTCTTCCGCGCCCTCTCCGTTGCTCCACCCCGGCGCCGTCACCGCCGCTGCCGGGCCGGCCCGGATCGCTGGTGCTGGCATTGGCGCTGGCAACCGGATTCCTCGGCTCCGGGCCCGCCTCGGCGCAGACCACGCCGGAGGCGCTGCCGCAGATGGGCTCGTCGGCCGCGCGCCTGATCAACCCCGCGGAGGAAGCGCGCTACGCCGCCATGCTGATGCGCGAGCTGCGCCGCCAGGACCTGCTGATCGAGGACCCGCTCATCGAGGCCTGGCTGCAGGGGCTGGGCTTCCGTGTCGCCGCGGCCAGCGGCGAGCCCGAGCACGGCTTCACCTTCTTCATGATGCGCGACCGCCGGATCAACGCCTTCGCCACGCTGGGCGGCCTGATCGGGATGAACGCCGGCCTTGTGCTCACCGCCGAGCGCGAAGACGAGGTGGCCGGCGTTCTCGCCCACGAAGTCGCCCACGTGACCCAGCGCCATGTGCTGCGAGCCGCCGAGCGTTCGCAGCAGATCCAGCTGCCCACCCTGCTGGCGATGCTGGGCGCGGTGGCCGCCGCCTCGCAGAGCGATTCGCGATCGTCGGATGACGCCGTGCAGGCCGCCATCGTCGGTGCCCAGGCCTGGCTCGCCCAGCAGCAGATCAACTACACGCGCAGCAACGAGTCGGAAGCCGATCGCATCGGCATCGAGACGCTGGCGCGCGCCGGCTTCGACCCGCTGGGCATCGCCGATTTCTTCGGCCGGATGGAGCGCAATTCGCGCGGCAACTCCGGTGGCTGGCAGGCGCCGGAATACCTGCGCACCCACCCGGTCACCACCACCCGCGTGGCCGAGGCCCGCGACCGCGCAGCGGCGATCGCCAAGCGTCCGCTGCCGAGTGCCGCCGGCCTGCAACGCGACCCGCATCTCCTGCTGCCGGTCGCGCTGGCGGTCGGCACCGAGGCCAAGCCGCGACCGGCGGAATTCGGCTGGGCGCGCGAGCGCCTGCGCGTGCTGAGCGCGCGCAGTGCCCGCGACGCCGTGTCCGAGTACGAACAGCTGGCGGCTGCCGGGCCGCTCGATGCCGAGGCCCGCTACGGCCATGCGCTGGCCCTGTTGGCCGCTGATCGCGCGACCGAGGCGGCGACGCGGCTCGACGCCCTGCTCGCCGAGCAGCCACGCTCGCTCTGGCTTCGGCTCGCCGCCGCCGAAGCCACCCACCGGGCCGGGCGTGCGAGCGACGCGACCCGCCGTTTCGAAGCCCTGCTGGCCGACTACCCGCGCCATCGCGCCGTCACCCTCGCTTATGCGCAGGCCCTGAACGAGCGCGGCGACGAGGCCTCCGGGCGGCGTGCCCAGGCCCTGCTGCGCCCGCTGCTGGCGGAAGGCGGCAACGACGTCCTGCTGCAGCAGCGCTTCGCCCGCGCCAGCGAGCTGGCCGGCGACGCCAATCGCGCCGCCGAAGCCCATGCCGAGGCGGCCTTCCTCGCCGGGCGTGCCGAGGACGCGCTGAAGCAGCTCGACGGCCTCAAGCAGCGTGAAGACATCGATTACGTCCAACGCGCCCGTGTGGAGGCCCGGATGGCCGAGATCATGCCGGTGGTGCTGGAAATGCGCCGTGCCGGCCTGCGCGCCCAGGACCAGGCCCGCCGCACCTGAACGAGGCCGTGGGCGGGCACGCTTGCCAACCGCCGGCGACGAGGTGACGATTCCTTTTCAGGCGTCACGCTCGCGTCACAAAACTTTTATCTACTGGCGCCTCCGATCCTCCGCCCGGACCCGCCTGTGCAGAAGCGCATCCTCATCGTCGACGACGAGCCCGCCATCCGCGACATGGTGGCTTTCGCCCTGCGCAAGGGCGAGTACGAACCGGTGCACGCCGGCGACGCCCGCGAAGCGCAGATGGCGATTGTCGACCGGGTGCCCGATCTGATCCTGCTCGACTGGATGCTTCCCGGCACGCCGGGCATCGACCTCGCCCGCCGCTGGCGCAAGGACGAACTGACCCGCGATATCCCGATCATCATGCTCACCGCCCGCGGCGAGGAGAATGATCGCGTTTCCGGGCTCGAGTCGGGCGTCGACGATTACGTGGTCAAGCCGTTCTCGGCGCGCGAGCTGCTGGCCCGGATCAAGGCGGTGATGCGCCGTTCGCGCGACGACGAGGCCGACGGCAGCGTGCAGGTGGGTGGCCTGCGCATCGACGGTGCCGCGCACCGGGTCTACGCCGGCGAGGACTCGATCCACGTCGGGCCCACCGAATACCGGCTCCTGCATTTCTTCATGACCCACCCCGACCGCGTCTACACCCGCGCGCAACTGCTCGACCATGTCTGGGGCGGCAACGTCTACGTCGAGGAGCGCACCGTCGACGTGCACATCCGCCGTCTGCGCAAGGCGCTGGAACCGCAGCAACTCGACGGCATGGTGCAAACCGTGCGCGGCAGCGGCTACCGCTTCTCGGAAACGCCGTGACGGACGCGCGCGCGGCATGACCGCCGGCCTGCTGCTGCGCCGCGCCTGGAAGCAATCGGTCGCGCGACTCCTCGCGATCCTCCTCGCCGCCGGCCTGCTCGGGCTGCTGCTCGACCGGGTGTGGATGCTGCTCGCGCTCGCCGCCTTCGGCATCCTCGCCTGGCATTACTGGCGCCTGCACCGCGTGCTCGCCCAGCTCTACCGGCGCCAGCGGCTGCGCGAGCTGGATGGGCGGGGCCTGTGGGACGACCTCGAGATGCTGCTGCACCGCCGGCAGAACGAGGGTCGCGCGCGCGTGCGGCGCCTGCTCGGACTGGTGCGCGGCTACCGCCGCGCCGCCGCGCTGATGCCCGATGCCGTGCTGCTGGTCGAACGCCGCAGTGGCCGCATCGAGTGGTGCAACCGCCAGGCGCGTGCTCTGCTCGGGCTCGGCCCGCAGGGGCGCGAGGGCACGGTGGCCGAGGTCTTCGCCGATGCCACCGCGCAGGCCTGGCTGGCGGAAGGGCAGACCGAGGAGCCGCTGCTCGACCAGCCCTCGCCCCGGGACGCCAACGTGCGCCTGAGCCTGCGCCTGCTGCCCTACTCGCCCGATCTCTGGCTGCTGGTGGTGCGCGACGTCACCAAGCTGCTGCGCCTCGAGCAGCTCCGCCGCGACTTCGTCGCCAACGTCTCGCACGAGCTGCGCACCCCGCTGACGGTGGTGCATGGCTACCTCGACATCATGGACGTCGAGGAGTACCCCGAGCTCGGCCCGATGCTCACCGAGATGCGCCAGCAGTCGCAGCGCATGTCGCAACTGGTCGAGGACCTGCTGACGCTGTCGCGGCTCGAGGCGCAGGAGGCGCTGGCGCACCGCGAGACCGTGGCGATGGCGCCGCTGCTCGCCACCCTGCGGCGCGAGGCGCAGGCGCTCTCGGCCGGCCGCCACCGCATCGAGGTGGTCGATGCCGCCGGCGTCGACCTGCTGGGCTCGACCCGCGAGCTGCACAGCGCCTTCTCGAACCTCGTCTCGAACGCGGCGCGCTACACGCCGATCGATGGCAGCATCGAGGTGCGCTTCGAGCGCGGCGCCGATGGTGGCGCGGTGCTGGCGGTGCAGGACAGCGGCTACGGCATCCCGGCCCAGCACCTGCCACGACTCACCGAACGCTTCTACCGCGTCTCCACCAGCCGCACCCGCGAGAGCGGCGGCACCGGACTCGGCCTCTCGATCGTGAAGCATGTGCTCAACCTGCACGACGCGCGGCTCGACGTCCGCAGCGAGGTGGGCAGGGGCAGCACCTTCGCCTGCGTGTTCGGCCCGGACGCGGTGGTGGAGCGGCTGCAGGGCAGCGACGAGGTCTGAGGGCGCATGACCGTGCGGTGGCGCGCGACTTGCCAGCGCCTTCGCACTCGTTTCCAATCCGAAGCCCTGACCGAACCGTTCGACGAGGCCCATCCGTGCCCTCCCCCAACCCCCGGCGCGCGCCGGCTGCCGTGAGCCGCGCCGGGTCGTCCGGCCATCCCGCCACCGCCAGCACCAGCCTCCCCGACCACGAACTGTTCCTGAGCCGCGAGCTGTCGCAGCTGGCCTTCAACCGCCGTGTGCTGGCGCAGGCCGAGGACCCGTCGATCCCGCTGCTCGAGCGCCTGCGCTACCTGTGCATCAGTTGCACCAACCTCGACGAGTTCTTCGAGATCCGCGTCGCCTCGCTGCGCACCAGTGTGCAGTTCGGATCGACCGCGACCATGGACGGCGTGGCGCCGGTCGCACTGCTGAACCAGATCCACGAGGAGGCCAGCGCGCTGGTCGATGCGCAGTACCAGTTCTGGAACGAGACGCTGCGGCCGGCGCTCAACGATGCCGGTGTGCGCATCCTGCCGCGCGACGCCTGGAGCGCGAAACAGAAGCGCTGGCTCAAGGAGTATTTCGAGAACGAGATCATGCCGGTGCTGTCGCCGCTCGGCCTCGATCCGACGCATCCGTTCCCGCGCATCCTCAACAAGTCGCTGAACGTGGTGGTGGTGCTCGAGGGCAAGGACGCGTTCGGCCGCGCCGGCGGCATGGCCATCGTCCGCGCGCCGCGCTCGCTGCCGCGGATCATCCGCATCCCCGAGGAGGTGTCGGGCCAGCCGAACGACTTCGTGCTGCTCTCGGCGGTGCTCACCACCTTCGTCGACGAGATCTTCCCCGGCATGAAGGTCAAGGGTGCCTGGCAGTTCCGCGTGACCCGCAACTCCGAACTGGTGCTCGACGAGGAGGAGGTCGAGAACCTCGCCCATGCGGTGCGCGACGAGCTTCTGGGTCGCGGCTTCCGTCCGGCGGTGCGGCTGGAGATCGCCGAGAACTGCCCCACCGCGATCGTGCAGGTGCTGCTGCAGAACTTCTCGCTGCCCGAGAACGCGGTCTACCGCATCAACGGCCCGGTGAATCTCAACCGCGTGATCCAGGTCTA
>DMHI01000068.1 GCA_003449515.1 Lysobacteraceae bacterium
ACGTGGGCGCGGTGCAGGCCGCACTCGCGCGCCACGCGGTGCGCAGCGACGCGACCGCACCAACGCCGATGCCACTGCTCGCCGCCCGGGTCGCCGCCATGCTCGATCGCGCGCTGGAGGCGCCGCTGGTCATCGACGCCCGCGCGCCGCCATTGCGCCTGCGCGAGCTTCCGGCATCACGCCGTGTGGCCGAGCTGGCCTTCCACTTCGCGCTGCGCGACGCCTCGCTTCGGGCGCTGCGCGCGGCCTGCGAGCGCCACGGCGAGCCGGCTCTCGTTCCGCCCGGCGGGATCGATCGGCTCGACGGCTGGATGGAGGGCTCGATCGATCTGGTCTTCGAGCACGGCGGCCGTGCCCACGTGCTCGACTGGAAGGGCAACGATCTCGCCAACGCCGCCGCCGCCACGCCGCAGGCCCTCGTCGGGCTGATGGACCAGCATCACTACCGCTTCCAGGCCCTGCTCTACAGCGTCGCCCTGCATCGGCTGCTGCGCCAGCGGCTTGGCGCGAGCTATCGCATCGGTGAGCACCTCGGCGCGCCGGTCTACGTGTTTCTGCGCGCCGCCGGACTCGCGCCCGGCCTCGGTTGCTGGACACAACACTTCCCCGAGACCCTGATCGAAGCGGTCGATGCGGCCCTGGCCGGCACCGCGATGGGAGTGCCCGAATGACCACCACCCCAGCGCCCACCGGCAGCGCGGCAGCGGCCGTGACTGCGCGTCCCTCGCTGCTCAGGCGCAGTGCCATCGCCTGGCCGGACCCGTGGCGGCCGGCGGATCGCCTGCTGGCGCAGTGGGTGCTGGCGCACGGCGGCAGCGAAGCCCTCGCGCGCTGGGCCGGTGCGCTCGGTGCGGCGGAAGGCGAGGGCCATGCGGCACTCGCGCTCGACGATGGTGCCCGCTTCGGCGTCGATCCATCGACGCGCGACGCCCTCGATGCGCCCGGCTGGGTCGGTGATGGCACGACGATGACGCCTTTCGTGCGCGAGGGCGACGCCCGGCTGTTCCTGTGGCGCTACTGGCGGGCCGAGCAGGCTGTCGCCGATGCCGTGGCCACGCTCGCCGCGACACCGCCAACGATCGGCCCTCCCGGCGATGCAGCGGCGGAAGAGGCACCCGGCGCGGCCGCAGTCGATACGCTGTTCGGCACCGGCGATGACCGCCGTGATGCGGCGCAGCGCGAGGCGGTGCGGCGCTGCGGCGAGGCGCGTCTGTTCGTGCTGACCGGGGGCCCCGGCACCGGCAAGACCACCACGGTGCTGCGCATGCTGCTGGCCCGCCAACGCCGCCTGGGCCGCCCGCTGCGTGTCGCCGTCGCGGCACCCACCGGCAAGGCCGCGCAGCGCCTCGTCGATGCGCTCCGCGCCGGCCTCGCCGATCTCGCCAGCGCGCTCGCCCGCGTCGACAACCCCGACCGATGGGCCGATGTCCTCGACGCCTTCGCGATGCCGGCAGCCAGCACGGTGCACCGCCTGCTCGGCTACCACCCGACACGCCACCGCTACACGCGCGACGCCCGCCAGCCGATCGACGCCGAGCTGGTGGTCATCGACGAGGCTTCGATGCTCGATCTCGAGGCCTTCGCCGCCCTGCTCGACGCGCTGCCCGCGCAGGCCGCGCTCTGGCTGGTGGGCGACGCCGACCAGCTCAGCCCGGTCGGGCCCGGCAGTGCGCTGCAGGACCTCGTGCAGGCCCTGGATCGCCAGCCGGGTGCGCCGATGCAGCGGCTCGTGCACAGCTTCCGCGCCGAGAGCCACCTGGTCGCGCTGAATCAAGCCCTGCGCAACGGCGACGCGATGGCCACCCGCGCCGCGCTGCGCGCCGATGCCGCGATCCAGCACGCACCCCTCGCCGATGAGCACGCGCTGGAGGCCGCGCTGCGCGCCTGGGCGCTCGCACTCGCCGGCGAAGCGCACACCGCGCCGCTGCCCGCCGGATCCGATGCCGCCCGCGAGGCCGCCGCACGGGCGCTGCGATCACTCACCTCAAGGCAATGGCTTTGCGCCACGCGTGAAGGGCCGCGCGGCAGCGTCGCGGTGAACGCCCGCCTCGATGCGCTGCTGCGTCGCCGGCTCGACCGCAGCGCCCACCACCCGCGCGACACCGGCGGCATCGACAGCCCCTACGCCGGCCAGCGCCTGCTGATCACCCGCAACGATATCGGCAACGGTCTGTTCAACGGCGATGTCGGCCTCTGCCTCGCCGATGCCGATGGCCGCCTGCGCGTCTGGTTCGATGGCAGCGACGGCCCGCACGCGCTGCCGCCCGGCGCCCTGCCTGCGCACGAGCCGGCCTGGGCACTCACCGTGCACAAGAGCCAGGGCTCCGAGTACGCCCAGGTCGCCGTGCTGCTGCCCAGCGACCCGATGCACCGCGTGCTCTCGCGGGAACTGCTCTACACCGCCGCTTCGCGCGCCAAACGCGCCCTCACCCTGCATGGCGACGACGCCGTCATCGACGCTTGCCTGGCGATGCCGGTGCGCCGCAGCGGCGGCCTGCACGCCCGGCTCGGCGAGGCGCTTGCCGTCGCCAGTCCGGCTTGCTGAGTGCAGCCTGCGGCGACAGGGGCCGTGCCGCTGGCCTCACCCGCTCTGCGCGTCGATCACCCAAGGCATC
>DMHI01000109.1:0-3210 GCA_003449515.1 Lysobacteraceae bacterium
CGCCGCCGCCGCCGGCGTGGCCCAGGCCCGCGCGGCGCTGCTGCCGCAGGTGAGCGCGCAGGCCAGCCTTGCCGAGAGCGTGGGCGACAGCACCTCGATCAGCACCTTCCCCGACCCGAACAATCCGGGCGGCGTGGTGTTCGGGCCGAACGCCAGCTCGTCGGACACCCGCACCCGCAGCCTTGGCGTCAACGTCCGCCAGTCGATCTACGACCACGCCGACTACACCCGCCTGAACGCCGCCAAGGCGCAGGCCGCGCAGGCCGAGGCGCTGCGGACGGCGGCCGAGCAGGCGCTCGGGGTGCGGGTGGCGCGCACCTACTTCGATGTGCTGACCGCGATCGAATCGCTGGCCTCGGCACGCGCCCAGGAGGCGGCCGCCAAGCGCCAGCTCGACCAGGCCGAAACCCGGCTGGAGGTGGGCCTCGCGCCGATCACCGACGTGCACGAGGCGCGCGCCAGCTTCGACGGTGCCCGCGCCAACGCGATTGCCGCGGCCACCCGCCTCGACGACGCCCGCGAGGCCCTGACCGAGATCACCGGACGGCCGATGGCGGGCCTCAATGGCCTCGCCGCCAGCTTCCAGCCCCAAGTCGACGACACCGAGGGCCTGCAGGCCTGGGTGGATCGCGCGCTGGCCGAGAACCCGGCCCTGCTGGCGGCCGGTCTGGCCTTGCAGGCGGCGGAAGCCAACGTCGCCACCGCGCGCTCCGGCCACCTGCCCACCCTCGACCTCAGCGGCGGCTGGAACGACGCCACCCGCTGGGGCTCGGTCCAGCAGGCCGGGCGGCCGCCGTTCCCGGCCGACAGCACGCAGGACGGCCACAACGTGCAGATCACCCTCAATGTGCCGATCTTCGCTGGCGGTGCGGTGCGCGCCGGCGTGCGGGCGGCGCTGGCCCACCGCGACGCCGCAGCCGAGCAGCTCGAGCAGGAGCGCCGCGGGGTGGCGCGCCAGACCCGCAACGCCTACCGCTCGCTGGCCGCCGGTGCCGCCGAAGTCGAAGCCCGCCGGCTGGCCGTGGTGTCGGCGCAGGCCGCGCTGGAAGCCGGCGAGGCCGGCCTCGAGGTGGGCACGCGCACGGTGGTCGACGTGCTGCTGGCGCAGCAGACGGTGTTCGCCGCGCAGACGCAGTTCGCGCAGGCGCGGCACAACTTCCTGGTCAACGAACTGGCGCTCAAGCAGGCCGCCGGCAATCTCACGCCGGCCGACATCGAGGCGGTGAACCGGCTGCTCACCGCCGACGCCGAGGCCTCGCTCGACGCGACGAAATAAGCGCGCGGTCTGCGCTCAACCGGATCGACGCAGCCCGGCCACGTCGTCGATCAAGGCCAGCGTGCGCTCAAGGGCGCCGCGCTCGCGATCCACCCGCAGCCGCCCGGCCCGACCACGCTCACGCGCCCGCTCCGGCTCGGCGAGCAGCATCGAGACGGCATCGGCCAGCGCCGCGGCGTCGCCGACGGTCTGCAGCGCGCCGGCCTGCGCGAGCATGGCGCTGATCTCGGCGAAGTTGAAGGTGTGCGGACCGCTCAGCAGCGGCAGGCCCAGCGCCGCCGGCTCGAGCAGGTTGTGGCCACCGACGGCGCACAGGCTGCCACCGACGAAGGCGACATCGCCCGCGGCGAGGAAGCCCGGCAGCTCGCCCAGGCTGTCGATCAGGAACACATCGCAGCGCGCGTCCGGGCTGCGCTCGCGGCTGCGCCGGCGCAACACGAGGCCGGCGTCCAGCACGCGCGCGGCCACCGCATCGAAACGCTCGGGATGGCGCGGCGCCCAGAGCAGCAACGCGGCCCGGTGGCGGGCGCGCAGGCGCAGATGCGCCTCGAGCACGGCCTCCTCCTCCTCGGCATGCGTGCTGGCGGCCACCCACGTGGGCCGAACGCCGCTGGCCTTGCGCCAGCCGATGGCCTCCTCGCGCGAGGCCTGCGGCAGCGGCTGGTCGAACTTCAGGTTGCCGGTGACCTCGATGCGCACGCCATCGCCGGCCAACACGCGGAAGCGTGCCGCATCGGCTTCCGACTGCGCCGCCACCAGGCGCACCCCCGAGAGCGCGAGGCGGATCAGCGGTCCCATCCAGCGGTAGCCGCGCATCGAACGTTCGGAAAGCCGGGCGTTGGCGATCACCACCGGCACCTCGGCGCGGGCGCAGGCCACGAACAGGTTGGGCCAGAGTTCGGTTTCGATGACGACGGCCAGCGCCGGACGCACGCGCTCGAGGAAGCGCCGCACCATGCCGTGCAGGTCGTAGGGCAGGTAGACGTGATGCACGGCATCGCCCCAGAGCGCGCGCACCCGCGCCGAACCGGTGGGCGTGATGGTGGTGATCAGCAGCGGGCGCTCGGGGTGGCGCTGGCGCAGCGCGTTGACGAGCGGGATCGCCGCGTTGACCTCGCCCACCGACACCGCGTGCACCCACAGCGCGCCGGCGGGCAGGTCGGGCAGGGCGTCGAGCTGGGCATACCGTTCGCTCCACCGCAGCAGGTACTCGCGCTGGCGCAGGCCCCGCCACACGAGGTGGTAGAGCGTGATCGGCACCAGCAGCCACAGCAGGGCGGAGTAGAACGCCAGCAGCAGGCGCCGGCCAAGGCTCAAGGACATGCGCGAAGCGTAGCAGGCCAACCGCCGCGGCCTGCCGCGACCGCCGCTTACAATGGTGCCCCGCTGCCCGCTGTGCCGTTCGCCCGTGCCCACCCCCGACGCTCCCCCATCGGCCGCCGCCCTGCTCGCCCCGGCACGCTGGCCCGCATGGCTGGGCGTGGCGCTCGGCTGGTGCGCGGCGCGCACGCCGGCGTGTTTCCAGCGCCGCATTGGCCGCGTGCTCGGGCCGCTGCTGTGGCATGCGCTGCCCCGGCGCCGGCGCGTGGTCGAGGCCAATCTTGCGCTGTGCTTTCCGGCGCTCGACGCCGCCGCGCGCGAGGCGCTGGCCCGCGAGAACCTCGCGCAGACCGGAATGGGCCTGTTCGAGTTCCTGCGCGCCTGGTGGGGACGGGTGTCCGCCACGTCGCCGCGCTACACCGTCGAAGGCCTCGAGCACCTCGAAGCCCTGCGCGCCGAAGGTCGCGGCGTGTTGCTGGTGTCGGCGCACTTCGTCCACCTCGAGCTGTGCGCGCGGCTGCTGACGCGGCACGTGCCAGTGGCCGGCATGTACCGGCCGCACGGCGACGCGGCGATGGAGTGGGCGGTGAAGGCCGGCCGCCTGCGCTACGCCT
>DMHI01000109.1:3613-4113 GCA_003449515.1 Lysobacteraceae bacterium
CGGCGGCATCCTGTGGTTCGCGCCCGACCAGGAAAGCCGCCGCGGCGACAGCGTGTTCGTGCCGTTCTTCGGCCGACCGGCGTGGAGCCTCACCTCGACGCACCAGCTCGCGCGACTCTCCGGCGCGGCGGTCTGCCCGTTCTTCCACGAGCGTCTGCCCGACGGCAGCTATCGGCTGGAGGTGCAGCCGCCGCTGGCCGATTTCCCGTCGAAGGACGCCACCGCCGACACCGCGCGGGTGATGGCGGCCCTCGAAGCGATGATCCGCCGCGCTCCCGCGCAATACCTGTGGCTGCACCAGCGCTTCAAGACCCAGCCCCAGAGCGAACGCGGCGATGCCTACCGCTGAGCCGCGCCTCCGGTGCGGCGCGCGTGTCACCGCACGCCGGGCGAAACGGCCTCAGCCGCGCGCGTAGGGCGACGGCGCGCCGTCGGGCCGCGTCTTGAACCGGCGATGCACCCACAGGTACTGGTCCGGCGCCTCGCGCACCGCGGCTTCG
>DMHI01000260.1:0-488 GCA_003449515.1 Lysobacteraceae bacterium
CAGAAGCTGTGGCGCGAAGTGGCGCTGGTGGTCGCAGCACCCGCTCTGCTGTACCTGCTGGCCAGCCTCGTCAGCTATTCCTCGGCCGATCCGGGCTGGTCACGCGACGGCAGCGTCGTCGGTGACATCCAGAACTTCGGCGGCCCGGTGGGGGCCTGGATCGCCGACGTCATGTTCCTGCTGTTCGGCTGGATGGCCTATTCGCTGCCGCTCATCGTGGGCGGCGTGGTCTGGGTGGCGCTGTTCGGGATGGACAGCGACGGCGATGGCGAGATCGACTTCGGGCCGGCGCTCCGCCTGATCGGCATCGTTGGTGCGCTGGTGGCGGGTACCGGGTTGCTGCACTTCTGGTTCGGCGCCTCGATCGAGCTCCCTTCCCGGTCGTCCGGTGGTGCGCTGGGCGAGTTGGTGGGGCATGCGTCGCACGCCCTGATCGGGCTGACCGGCGCGCTCCTGCTGCTGCTTGCACTGCTCCTCGCGTCGGTGAC
>DMHI01000260.1:910-7522 GCA_003449515.1 Lysobacteraceae bacterium
AGGCCGCCGAGTGGCAGCGCACGCGGGCGATGCGCGAGGAGCGCGAGGAGGTCCGCAAGCTCGAGACGCAGAAGCGCGCCAAGCGCGAGCCGGTGCACATCGAAGCCCCGGCTCCGGCAGTGGTCGAGAAGAGCGAACGTGCCAAGCGCGAGCAGCAGATCCCGCTGTTCAACGCCGTGCCCGAAGGCGGCCTGCCGCCGCTGTCGCTGCTCGACGAGCCCAAGGTGCAGGAGCGCGGTTACAGCGAGGAAACACTGGAAACGCTCTCGCGGCAGATCGAATTCAAGCTCAAGGACTTCCGCATCGACGTGCAGGTGGTTGGCGCCTATCCGGGCCCGGTCATCACCCGCTTCGAGATGGAGCCCGCACCCGGCGTCAAGGGCAGCCAGATCAATTCGCTCGACAAGGACATCGCCCGCGGCCTCTCGGTGAAGTCGGTGCGCGTGGTCGACGTCATCCCCGGCAAGTCGGTGGTCGGCCTTGAGATCCCGAACACCAAGCGCGAGATGATCTTCCTCTCGGAGATGCTGCGCTCGAAGGAATACGACAAGTCGCCGAGCCCGCTCACCTTGGCGCTGGGCAAGGACATCGCCGGCCGTCCGACGGTGGCCGACTTGGCACGCATGCCGCACCTGCTGGTCGCCGGCACCACCGGCTCGGGCAAGTCGGTGGCGGTCAACGCGATGGTGCTGTCGCTGCTCTACAAGGCCTCCGCCAAGGACGTGCGGATGCTGATGATCGACCCGAAGATGCTGGAGCTCTCGGTCTACCAGGGCATCCCGCACCTGCTGGCGCCGGTCGTCACCGACATGAAGGAAGCGGCCAACGGCCTGCGCTGGTGCGTAGCCGAGATGGAGCGCCGCTACAAGCTGATGAGCGCGGTGGGCGTGCGCAACCTCGCCGGCTTCAACCGCAAGGTGAAGGACGCCCGCGACGCCGGCCAGCCGCTGATGGACCCGCTGTTCAAGCCGAACCCCGAGCTTGGGGAACAGCCGCGCCCGCTGGAGGAACTGCCCTACATCGTCGTCTTCATTGACGAATTCGCCGACATGATGATGATCGTCGGCAAGAAGGTGGAGGAGCTGATCGCCCGTCTCGCGCAGAAGGCCCGCGCCGCCGGCATTCATCTCATTCTCGCCACGCAGCGCCCGTCGGTCGATGTCATCACCGGCCTGATCAAGGCCAACATCCCGACCCGCATCGCCTTCCAAGTGTCGAGCAAGATCGACTCGCGCACGATTCTTGACCAGTCGGGCGCGGAGACGCTGCTGGGCCACGGCGATATGCTCTACCTGCCGCCCGGCACGGCGCTGCCGGAGCGCGTGCATGGCGCGTTCGTTTCCGACGATGAAGTGCATCGCGTCGTGGAGTTCCTCAAGGTCCACGGCGGTGGCACCGATTACATCGAGGGCGTGTTGGCGGAAGTGCAGACCCTCGGCGACGGCACGGTGGTGGGTGCCAGCGGCCTGCCGGAAGCGGCCAGCAGCGAGGACAGCGAGAACGATCCGCTCTACGACCAGGCCGTGGCTTTCGTCACCGAGAGCCGCAAGGCCTCGATCTCCTCCGTGCAGCGCCGCCTGAAGATCGGCTACAACCGCGCCGCCCGATTGGTGGAAGCCATGGAGAACGCCGGCATCGTCTCGCCGGCCGAGCACAACGGCGACCGCATGGTGATCGCCCCGCCGCCGCCACGGTGAGGTCGTCGGCAGGCCGCGCATCGCTTCCATCCGCCGTTCAGTTGTTGCGCGCGAGACTGCGCATCATCCGGGCCGCCCACGGCCCTGCACTGTGACCACCATGACGATGCCCACCCGCCACCGCCGTGTTTCCAGCGTTCGCCAAGTCGCCGCCTTCGTGGCCTCCGTCGCCCTGCTGCTCGCGCCGGCGCTCGCATCCGCCAATCCCGCGCGCGATGCCGGTGCCGCGCGCGAGGCGATCGCGCGCTTCAGCACCGACCTGCGCAGCCTCGACGGCCGCTTTGTGCAGCAGGTGTTCGACGCGCAGGGCGGTGCCGGCGAGCGCAGCGAGGGCCGCATTTCGCTCAAGGCGCCGCGCCAATTCCGCTGGGAGTACGAGACGCCGTTTCCGCAACTCATCGTCGCCGACGGCGACCACCTCTGGCTCTACGATCCCGACCTCGAGCAGGTCACGGTGCGGGCGCAGAGCTTCGAGGAGCAGACCAGTCCACTCGCTGCGCTGATCGATCCGGGTGAGCTCGATCGTCACTTCCATGTCCGCGATGGCGGTACCTCGGGGGCGATCACCTGGGTCGAGCTGAAGGCGCGCAAGGCCGATGATGCCGCCGTGCAGTCGGCCCGTCTGGGGTTCAGCGGTGGCGAGCTGGCGACGATGGTGTTCGAAGACCAGCTTGGTCAGCGCACCGAGGTGCGATTCAGCCAGTGGCGGCGCAACGGCGTGCTGCCGGTCGGGCTGTTCCGCTTCACGCCGCCGGAAGGCGTCGATGTCGTCGGCGATGTGCGCGACAGCGCCGAAGTGCGTCCGCTGCAGGAGTGAGCGTTCCACTCGCCGAACGCATGCGCCCGCGCGACCTCGACGAGGTCGTCGGCCAGCGCCGGCTGCTCGCGCCCAACGCCGCGCTGCGCCGCGCGCTCGAAGCCGGGCGCGTGCACTCGATGATCCTCTGGGGCCCGCCGGGCTGCGGCAAGACCACGCTCGCCCGCCTCGTGGCGGCCCGTGCCGACGCGCGCTTCCACGCGATCTCGGCGGTGATGAGCGGCCTGCCCGAGGTGCGCAGGGTGCTGGGCGAGGCCGCCGAAGCTTTCGCACGCGGTGAGCGCACCGTGCTGTTCGTCGACGAGGTGCACCGCTTCAACAAGACGCAGCAGGACGCCTTCCTGCCGCACATCGAGGCCGGGCACATCGTCTTCGTTGGCGCCACCACTGAAAACCCGAGCTTCGAGCTGAACTCCGCGCTGCTGTCGCGCTGTCGCGTGCACGTGCTCGAGGCGGTGTCGGCCGACGACATCGTCGAAGCGCTGCAGCGCGCGATGCTCGACGCGGTGCGCGGGCTCGGCGCGATGGGCCTCGGCGTCGACCACGACGCGCTGAAGGCCATCGCGCAGGCCGCCGACGGCGACGTGCGGCGGGCGCTCACCCTGCTCGAAATCGCCGCGGAAATCGCTCAAGAACGCCGCATCGACGCGGCGACGCTCTCGCAGGTGCTGGCCGATCGCACGCGCCGCTTCGACAAGCAGGGCGAGCAGTTCTACGACCAGATCTCGGCCCTGCACAAATCGGTGCGCAGTTCCGACCCGGACGCCGCGATCTACTGGCTGTCGCGGATGCTCGACGGCGGCTGCGATCCGGCCTATCTCGCGCGCCGGCTGACGCGCATGGCGGTCGAAGACATCGGCCTTGCCGACCCGCGCGCGCTCGACATGGCGATCAGCGCGTGGGAGGCCTTCGACCGACTCGGCGCGCCGGAGGGCGAGCTGGCACTCGCTCAGCTCACGCTCTACCTCGCCAGCTGTGCCAAGAGCAACGCCGGCTACGTGGCGTGGAAGGCCGCGCGCGCCGACGTGGAGAAGCACGGCACGCTCGAGGTGCCGATGGCGCTGCGCAATGCGCCCACCGCGCTGATGAAGGGCCTCGGCTACGGCCAGGGCTACCGGTACGACCCCGACGTGGCGGGCGGTGTCGCGCTCGACCAGGTGTGCTTGCCGGGCGCGCTGGCAGGGCGCGTCTATTACCGGCCGGTGGAGCAGGGGCTGGAAGTGAAGCTCAAGGAAAAACTCGATCGGCTGCGGGCGGCGCGCGACGCCGCGCAGCATCGCCGCGGGCCATCTGGTCCGACACCCGGGGAGGGGTGACCATGCGAATTGCCGTTGCCGGCCTGATTGGCGGACTCGTGTTCTTTTTTTCTGGGGCGCTGTCGCCCACATGGTGCTGGGCCTCGGCGATCGTGGCATGCACTACGGCACGCCGCACACCGCGACGCTGGCGGCGATGGCGCAGGAGCTCGTGGTGCCCGGCATCCACGTTCTGCCCAGCCCCACCGAAGAGGCCATGGATGACCCGGAAGCGCTCGCGGTGTTCGCGGAGAAGAATGCCGGGCAGGGCTACGCCTTCGTTGTTTACGCGCCGGGCGGCAATCCGGGCCTCGCCGACATCGGCCCCAACCTCGGCAAGCAGTCGGCTGGGCGCTGGCCGGGGCCGCGATGGCGTGGTGGCTGGGGCGCGGGCGATAATCCGTCCATTCTTTCCGGGCTGTCCCCATGCTTGATCCCGCACTGCTGCGCGCCGACCTGGCCGCCACCGCCGAATACCTGAAAACCACGCGCAGCTTCACCATCGACGTCACCGTGCTGCAGGCCATTGAGGCCGAGCGCAAGCAGATCCAGATGCGCACGCAGGAGCTGCAGAACCTGCGCAATACGCGCAGCAAGGCCATCGGCATGGCCAAGGGCAAGGGCGAGGATGTTACGCCGCTGATGGCCGAAGTCGCCGCCATCGGCGATGAACTCAAGGCCTCCGAGGCGCGCCTCGAAGCCATCAAGACCGAGATCGACGCGATCGCTTCCGGCATCCCGAACCTGCCGGACGCCTCGGTGCCGCACGGTGCGGATGAATCGGGCAATGTCGAGCAGCACCGCTGGGGCACGCCGCGCGCCTTCGATTTCGAAGTGAAAGACCACGTCGAGCTCGGTGCACGCGACGGCATGCTCGATGGCGACGCCGGCGCCAAGCTCAGCGGCTCGCGCTTCACTGTGCTGCGCGGCGGTATCGCGCAGCTGCATCGTGCGCTGGCGCAGTTCATGCTCGACCTGCACACTCGCGAGCACGGCTGCCTCGAAGTGAACGTGCCACTGATCGTCAACGCCGACAGCATGCGCGGCACCGGCCAGTTGCCGAAGTTCGAGGATGATCTGTTCTCGACCACGGTGGGCGAGGGCAGGCGCTACCTGATTCCCACGTCGGAAGTCTCGCTGACCAACCTCGTCCGCGACGAGATCGTCGACGCGGCCCAGCTGCCGATGCGCCTCACCGCGCATTCGCTGTGCTTCCGCGCCGAGGCCGGCAGCGGCGGCCGCGACGTCCGCGGCATGATCCGCCAGCACCAGTTCGAGAAGGTCGAGCTGGTGACGCTGGCCGCTCCTGAGCAAAGCCCCGCCGAGCACGAGCGCATGACCCGCAACGCCGAGGTGGTGCTGGAGAAGCTCGGCCTGCCGTACCGCCGCATGCTGCTGTGCACCGGCGACATGGGCTTCTCGGCCACCAAGACCTATGACCTCGAAGTGTGGCTGCCGAGCCAGAACACCTACCGCGAGATCAGCTCCTGCTCGAACTGCGGCGATTTCCAGGCCCGCCGCATGCAGGCGCGCTTCCGCAACCCGGCCACCGGCAAGCCCGAGCTGCTGCACACGCTCAATGGCTCCGGTGTGGCCGTGGGCCGCGCGCTGATCGCGGTGATGGAGAACTACCAGAACGCCGACGGCAGCATCACCGTGCCGGACGTGCTTCGCACTTACCTCGGCGGCGCCGAGCGCCTCTGACCGGTTTCGCGTCGAAGGAGCAGGCATGCGCAGCGACGAGTTGGACCTCAACGACCTCAAGCTGTTCGCCCTCGTCGTCGATCACGGCGGCTATGCGGCCGCCGAGCGCGCGTCGGGCGTGCCGAAGTCGCGGCTGTCGCGGCGCATCGCCCAGCTCGAGGAAGACTTCGGCGTCAGGCTGATCCAGCGTTCGACGCGCAAGTTCGCTGTCACCGACGTCGGCCAGAACGTCTTCAAACACGCCGAAGCCATGCTCGCGCAGGCGCAGGCCGCGCAGGAGGCCGTGCAGGTGCTCAGCGCCGAGCCGCGCGGCGTGGTGCGCGTGAGCTGCCCGGTGTCGCTGTCGCAGCGCCTGCTATCGCGCGTGGTGCCGGGCTTCCTGATCAAGCACCCGAAGGTGCGCCTGCACGTGCACGTGGCGAACCGCCGCGTCGACGTCATCGAGGAAGGCTTCGACGTCGCCCTGCGCGTGCGCACCAAGCTCGACACCGATGGCGACCTCGCCATGCGGCGCTTCGGCGAGTTCCGCGAGTTGCTGGTCGCCAGCCCGATCTACCTCGCGCGCCACGGTCGACCGATCGCGCCGGAAGCGCTCGCCGAGCACGTCACGCTGTCGATGAGCGAGGACGAGGCGCGGCAGGTGTGGGAGCTGCACGGCCCGAACGGCGTGACGCGCAAGGTCGAGATCAAGCCGCGGCTGATGGCGCTGGATTTCGCGCTGCTGCAGGAATCGGCGATGGCCGGCATCGGCATCGCGCTGATGCCCGAGGCGGTCTGCGTCGATGCCGTGCGCGCCGGACGCCTCGAGGTGGTGATGCCGGCCTGGAGCCTGCAGCAGGGCATCTTCCACGCCGTGTTCCCGTCGCGCCGCGGCCAGCTGCCTGCGGTGCGTGCCTTCCTCGACCACCTGGTCGAGGAGTTCCCGCGGCTGATGGGCGAGGCGCGGCTGTAGCACCGGGCACGGCCTCCGGCGCGCGCACCGGCTACACTATCCGCCTCACGGAGAGATGGCCGAGTGGTTTAAGGCAGCGGTCTTGAAAACCGCCGTGGTGGCGACACCACCGTGGGTTCGAATCCCACTCTCTCCGCCACGAATGCA
>DMHI01000262.1 GCA_003449515.1 Lysobacteraceae bacterium
GGGGCGTGTCGGTGATCGCGGACACCTCGGGCTGCGGAGCGTGCGCCGGCGTCGGCGCCACCGCGGTGGGCATGGCTGCCGGCATCGGCGTGTCGGCGGCAGGCCGCAGCCACCACGCGGCCATCGCCGCACCGAGTGCCGCCACAGCGAAAAGCATCAGGGCGATGCCCCAGACCGGCAGCCGCGCCCTGCTGCCCGGCACCGATGCGGCGCGCTGGCCTCCCAGGGCCTGTGCGGCGGCCCGCGCCTCCGAGCCGCGGCCACGGGCGTCGAGGTCCTTCAGCATCTGGTTGATCACGCTCACGCGAACACCCCGTCGCGCCAGGCGAAGCCGAGGGCGGCCAGTGCCGCACCCAGCGCCAGGGTCGCGGCAACGGCCCAGACCCAGTGCCGGGCGACGCGCGCTGGTCGCGCTGCGCCCTCGGTGTCGCGCACCGCCAGCAGCACCTCGGCCACCGACACCTCGCGCAGGCCGCGACCGTAGGCGAGCAGCAGCGACTTGTGCGCCAGCACGTTCACCAGCCGCGGGATACCGCCGCTGGCGCGATGCAGGCGACGCAGCGCCGGGCTGCCGAACAGCGGTCGTCCGCTGTAACCGGCCACCGCCAGCCGATGCTGCAGGTAGTGGCCGAGACCCTCGGCGTCGAGCGCCGGCAGCCGGTAGGCGAAGCCGATGCGCTGGCGCAATTGGCGCAACTGCGGCCGCGCCAGACGCTCGTCGAGCTCCGGCTGGCCGAACAGCACCACATGCAGCAGCTTGCGCGTCTCGGTCTCGAGGTTGGAGAGCAGGCGCAGGGCCTCGAGGCTGTCGTCCGACAGCGCCTGTGCCTCGTCGATCACCACCGCCACGCGCTTGCCCTGCGCGGCCAGCTCGATCAGCCGCTCCTGCAATTTCTTCACCACCGTGTGCTGGCGCGGCGTGGGCCCGAGCGCCACGCGCAACTCGTCGGCCACCGCGCGGCGCAGCGCATCCGGGTCGAGGTAGGGATTCGGAACCCAGGCCGTCACCCAGGACTCGTCGAGGCCGTTGAGCAGCAGGCGGCACAGCAGGGTCTTGCCGGTACCCACCTCGCCGGTGACCTTGATGAAGCCCTCGCCGGCCTCGAGGGCCACGCGCAGCACCTCGAGCGCCTCGACGTGCGCCTCGTTGCGGTAGAAGAAGCCGGTGTCGGGCGTCAGCGCGAAGGGGGCCTGCTTGAGGCCGAAGTACTGCTCGTACATCGCCACGCCCCGGCCACCGCTCAGGGCTTCGACGCGTCGAGGAGGCGGGTTTCCTCGAGCCGGGGTTCGGCAGCACGACGCCAGGTGGCCTCGCCGTCGACCACGGTGGGCCGCAGCAGGATGACCAACTCGGTCTTGCGGCCACTGTTGCGCGTCTGCCGGAACAGTTGGCCCAGCACCGGGATGGCGCCGAGCACGGGGGTGCGGGCGTTCTGGCGCATCTGCGCGTCCTGCATGAGACCGCCGATCACGATCAACTGGCCGCTGGCCGCGCGCACCACCGAATCGCTCTGCCGCACCTCGCTCACCGCCAGCGGCAGGCGGAAGTCGCGGTCGCCGACCACGATCAGCTTGGTCTGGTCCTGCACTTCCGAGATCGTCGGCTGCACATGCAGCAGCACATTGCCGTCCTCGGAGATCTGCGGCGTCACGTCGAGCGAAATGCCGGAGAAAAAGGGCGTGAGCTCGAGGCTGGGATCGACCTGCTGGGTCTGGTTGCCGACGCTCTGGTTCTGCGCGCCGGTCAGGCCGGTAACGAAGAACTCGTCGCTGCCCACCTTGATCACGGCCTTCTGGTTGTTGGTGGCGGAAACCCGCGGGCTGGACATCACCCGCACATCGCCCTGCTGCTTGAGCAGCTCGACGAAGGCGGTGAAATCACCCGCCTGCCACGCCGCGGTGAACACGCCGCCGAAGGCCGAGGTGCCGGTGCCCTCGGGCAGCGTGGGATTGCGCGGGTCGAGCACGCCGGTGTTGCCACCGATCTCGGAACGGCCATCGGAGCCGAAGATCGAGCCGCCGCCGGTCTGGCCGATCACCCCCGCGCCGCCTTCGATCACTTCCGCCCAGTTGATGCCGGCCTGGAAGCGGTCGTTCAGCGTCACTTCGAGGATGCGCGCCTCGAGGATCACCTGCCGCGTCACCGCGCCCTGGACGGCGTCGAGGTAACGCTGCACGTCGCGCATCTCCGAGGGCAACGCGCGCACCACGACCGTGCTCGACTGCGGGCTGGTCACCACCATGCGGCCCGGCCCATCGCCGACAATGGCGACCAGCGCGGTCTCCAGTTCGGTCCAGTAGTCGGTCTCGCTGCGGGTGCGGACACGACTGGTGAAGGCTTCGGTGCGCGATCCGGCGCCGCCCGCCGCACCCTCTTCGGCACCGCCCATGTCGTCGGCGCCCCCACCGGTGCCGCCGCTGCCAGCGCCCTGCCCGCTGCTGCCGCCGCCCACGAGGTCGCCGGCATTCACCCGCGTGCGCGATTCGCCGATGCGCTGCAGGTGCAGGTAATCGACGGCGAACACGCGCGCCTGCAGCCGTGCCGGCAGCACGATGAAGCCACCGGCGCGCTCCTCGAACTCGTAGCCGTAGACCTCGCGCACCATCTCGAGCACTTCCGGCACGCTCACGTTCCTGAGGCTCAGGCTGACGGTGCCGGTCACATCGGGATGCACCACCATGTTGATCGCGGTGTCCTGCACGAGACTCATGAAGAAGGCCCGGGCCGGCACCTCGTCGACATCGACGTTGAAGCGCGGTACCGCAGCGGCGCGCGGCGCGGGCGCGACCAGCGCGCGGGTCACGGCCGCCGGG
>DMHI01000097.1 GCA_003449515.1 Lysobacteraceae bacterium
GAGGTGTTCGACGCGACGATGGCGTGCGGCGCAACAAACGGCGCGATCTTCTCGTACAGGTCTTTCTTCCACTCCATCTTCTCGGCGATCGCCTCGATGATGAGGTCGCAGTCGGCGAGGAGCGCGAGGTGCTGCTCGTAGTTCGCCGGGATGATCGCGCTGAGCTTGCTCTTGCTGGCGAGCGGAGCGGGCGAGAGCTTGCCCAAGTTGGCGATGGCCTTCTGGACGATGCCGTTCTTGTCGCCCTCCTTGGCGGCAAGGTCGAAGAGCAGGGTGTCGACGTCGGCATTGACGAGGTGCGCAGCGATCTGCGCGCCCATCACGCCGGCACCGAGCACCGCCACTTTGCGGATACGAAGCTGGGACATGGGGACTCCGAAGGGGAGGGGTGTAGGTGGGCGGAACGATCGTGCGTTGGCACGGCCGACTTGCGAAGCATACGCCACCGTATGTTCAGTCGGCGAGAGGGGCTCCCGGGGCGGGGCTCAGCCCGCGCGCAGTCCGGCAGCGGCGAAGCGCACCAGTTGCTGGGCGGCCTTGTCGCAGTGCAGCTTCTCGCTGGTACCGGCCGGGCGCTTGATCAGGCCGAAGTCGGCCATCGCGTAGGTCAGGGCACCGGCGACGAAATCCAGCCGCCAGTAGAGGTCCTCCTTGGCCAGCCCCGGGACGCAGTCGGCCATCGCCTTGGAGAATTCGCGCAGCACGTGGCCGTAGTTGTCGGAAAGGAACTTGCGCAGGCCGTCGTTTTTCTCGGCGAAAGCGCGGGCGAGCACACGCACGAAGGCCGCCCCGCCATGCTGGCGGTCGAGGGTGAGCGCCAGCGGCGGCTCGATGAAGGCGCGCAGCACGGCTTCGAGATCGCCCGGCTGCGCCTGCCGGGCCGCGGCCAGCTGCTTCAGGCGCTTCTCGCTCATGTCGTCCATGCGGCGGCGGAACACCTCGTTGACGAGGTTCTCCTTCGAGCCGAAGTGGTAGTTCACCGCGGCGATGTTGACGTCGGCGCGGCTGGTCACCTGGCGCAGCGAGGTTCCCGCGAAGCCATGCACGGCGAACAGTTCCTCGGCGGCGCCGAGAATGCGGTCCTTGGTGCTGAAGTGCGTGGTGCTCATGGCGTGCTCCATTCAAACGCTTGCTGGATGCTGGTGGTGTCGCCGGCAGGCTGTCAAGTGCTTGTTTGAATCCGCGCGCGGAACCGCTTCCGGTTTGCGGTGTAAGCCGATGACTTTTCAGGCATTCGCAGCCTATACTTCGCGCCTTGGCGGTTTTCCTATTGACAAAGGTTTGCAAACATGAGCGTTGAACGCACCATTTCGATCATCAAGCCCGACGCCGTCGCGAAGAACGTGATCGGCCAGATCTACGCGCGTTTCGAGAACGCCGGCCTGAAGGTCGTCGCGGCGAAGATGAAGCACCTCTCGCGCAAGGAGGCCGAAGGCTTCTACGCCGTGCACAAGGAGCGTCCGTTCTTCAACGCGCTGGTCGAGTTCATGATCTCGGGCCCGGTGATGATCCAGGTGCTGGAAGGCGAGAACGCGGTGCAGAAGAACCGCGATCTGATGGGCGCCACCAACCCGAAGGACGCAGCACCCGGCACGATCCGCGCCGACTTCGCGCAGTCGATCGACGCCAACGCCGTGCACGGTTCGGACAGCCTCGAGAACGCCGCGATCGAGACCGCGTACTTCTTCAGCGCCACCGAGCTCTGCCCGCGCTGAGCGGTCGCTGCCGATATCGATCGAGGCCGTGGCCACCGTTGACGCTCCCGTCGTGATCCCGCCGGCCTCGCCGGCCGCGGTGACGCGCGTCAACCTGCTCGACCTCGACCGCGTGGCCGCGGAGGATTTCTTCGAGCGCGAGCTCGGCGAGAAGCGCTTCCGCGCCCACCAGGTGATGAAGTGGATCTATCACCGCCATGTCACCGACTTCGGTGGCATGACGGACCTCGGCAAGGCGCTGCGCACGAAGCTGGAAGACCGCTGCGAGGCGCGTCCGCCGAAGGTGATGTTCGACAAGCCCTCGACCGATGGCACGCACAAGTGGCTGCTCGGCATGGACGCCGGCAACGCCGTCGAGACCGTCCTGATCCCTGACAAGAACCGCGGCACGCTGTGCGTGTCGAGCCAGGTCGGCTGCGGCTTGAACTGCCAGTTCTGCTCCACCGCCACACAAGGCTTCAACCGCAACCTCACCGCCGCCGAGATCATCGGCCAGGTGTTCGTGGCGGCGCGACACCTCGGCAACGTGCCGCACAAGGACCGCAAGCTCACCAACGTCGTGATGATGGGCATGGGCGAGCCGCTGCTGAACTTCGAGAACGTCGTCACCGCGATGAACCTGATGCGCGACGACCTCGGTTTCGGCCTTGCGAGCAAGCGCGTCACCCTGAGCACCGCCGGCATGGTGCCGATGATCGACCAGCTGGCCGCCCGCTGCGACGTGGCTTTGGCCGTGTCGCTGCACGCCGCCAACGACGACCTGCGCACGCAGCTCGTCCCGCTGAACAAGAAATACCCGATCGCCGAGTTGATGGCGGCCTGCCTGCGCTACGTGCGATCGACGAAGATCGATTCGATCACCTTCGAATACACGCTGATGAAGGGTGTGAACGACCAGCCCGAGCACGCTCGCGAGCTCGCCGCGCTGATGCGGCAGTTCTGCCGCCAGGCGCAGGACGGCCACGCGGCCAAGGTGAACCTGATTCCGTTCAACCCGTTCCCCGGCACGCGCTTCGAGCGCAGCGGCGAGACGGAGATCCGCGCCTTCCAGAAGAAGCTGCTCGACGCCGGCGTGCTGACGATGGTGCGCCGCACCCGCGGCGACGACATCGACGCCGCCTGCGGCCAGTTGAAGGGGCAGGTGATGGATCGGACGCGCCGCCAGGCGCAATTCAAAAAAATCCTCGAGGGCAAGGCCGATGCGGCCTGAGGCCGCGAGATCCGGCGTTCTGCTTCTGGCGGCGCTGGTCGTCGGCGCTGGCTGTGCCAGCGGTGGCGGCACCCGGGCCGACCGCGAGGCCACCTCGCCGGTCGCGCAGCGCGCCATCAACATGGCCAAGGTGCATCTGGATCGCGGCGAACCGACGCGCGCACTGGGCGAGGCGGAGTCGGCCGTTGCATCGGACCCGCACAGCGCGCTGGCGCGGGTGGTGCTGGGCACCGCGCTCGAGGCGCTCGATCGGCGCGACGAGGCCGGCCGTGCGTTCCACCGCGCTGCGGAGCTGGCACCCGCCAACGGCACCGTGCTGAACGCGCACGGCGCCTTCCTCTGCCGCAATGGCGAGACCGATGCGGCGATGGCGGCCTTCCTGAAAGCCACCGCCGATCCCGCCTATCGCGAGCCCGAACAGGCGCTCGCCAACGCCGGCAGTTGCGCGGCCGATGCCGGACGCAAGGATGTCGCCGAGCTCAACTTCCGCGCGGCGCTCACCCTGGAGCCGCGGCTGCCGCAGGCTCTGGTCGGCATGGCGAAGCTGGAACACCAGCGCGGCGATGCCCTCGGTGCGCGCGCCTTCCTGCAGCGCCGCGAGGCCCTCGGCGCACTGGGTGCCGGTGAACTGGCGCTTGCCATCGAAATCGAAACCGCGGCCGGCGACACCCGCGCCGCGGCACGTTACCGCAGCGCGTTGGCGACGATGGCCGAGCAGGCCGGCGCCACGCGTCCCGCCGATCCTGGGAGTCGAATGCAGTGAGCGTCGCCGATCCAAGCACCGACATCGCCGCGCGCCTGCGCGCCGCACGCCACGAGCAGGGCCTTGCGATCGAGGAGCTCGCCCGCGAGTTGCGCAATCCGGTCAGTGTCCTCGAGGTGATCGAGCGCGGCGAGTGGCCGCGGCTCGGGGCTCCGGTGTTCGTGCGCCATCTGGTGGGGCGCTACGCGGCGCGGCTCGGCGTCGACGTCGACCTCGAGGCGGTGGCCCGCACGGTGGACGCCCCGGTGCTGCGCTCGCAGGTGCCGGCATCGCGGCTCGGTCGCTTCGCCGACTTCTCGGCGCGCCATGTGGCGTATGTCGCCGGCACCCTGCTGGTCGTGCCCACGGTGTACGCATTGCTGAGCCTCGGTGCGGGCGGGCCGGCCGATGTCCGGCCGCTCGATCCGGTCGCCGTCGCGATGCCGGCGGCTGCGCCACCGGATGCCGCCGGCCCGGCACAGCCGTCGACGCTGGCGGCTGCGGCAACGCCGGCCGTCGCCGTGGCGCCGACCAGCGCGACGCCGGTCTCGGCGAGCCTCGCGGGTCCGGCCTCGGCTCCAGCGCGTGAGCTGGAACTGCGCTTCCGCGGCGAGAGCTGGATCGAAGTTCTCGGAACCGATGGCCGATCGTTGCGGCAGATGCTGGCGGTGGAGGGCGATGTGCTGCGCTTTTCCGCAGCGGACGTGGGCCGCGTGACGGTCGGCAATGTCGCCGCGACCGACGTGTGGCTGGATGGCTCGCCGGTGAACCTCGATGCGGTACGCGCGGCGAACGTCGCCCGCTTTGCGCTATCCTCCGACGGCTCGATCGAGGCCGTCGCGCGCTGAAGCGGCGGGGCCTCGCCCCATCCTTCGCATTGGCCGCGGCAGACGCGGCGACGGCTCATGTCCAACGACCAGATCGACGAATACGAACAGGGCGAACGCGTCCGCAAGTGGCTCCGCGACAACGGCGGGGCGGTGTTCGGCGGCATCGCGCTCGGCCTCGCGGCGATCGCCGGTTTCCAGTTCTACCAGGGCCACCAGGCCGAGCAGCAGGTGGAGGCCTCGCGCCAGTTCGACCGCTTCGTCGAGGCGCAGGACGCCGGCGAGAGCGAGACCGCTGGCGGTCTGGCGGCATCCCTGGCGGCGAACTTCGCCGACACGCCGTACCCGGCCCTGGCCGCGCTGCGGCGCGCCTCGACCCTCGTCGCCGATGGCAAGCCCGAGGAGGCGCTGACGGCGCTCGATGCCGCGATTCCGGGCACCCGGGACGCAGCCCTCGCGCAGTTGATGCAGCTTCGCGCGGCCCGCGCCGAAGTGCTGCTGGGTCGCCACGATGCCGCCCTGGCGCGGATCGAGCGCGTCGATATCGCTGCCTACCGGGCGATGCGCGACGAACTGCGGGGCGATGTCCTCGCCGCCCAGGGCAAGCGCGACGCGGCACGCGATGCCTACCGCGACGCGCTTGCCGCCACCGATGTGGCCGCGCCCACGCGCGTGCTGCTCGAACTCAAGCTCGCCGATGTCGGCGGCTCCATCACGACCCCGGAAGCCTGATCCATGCGCAAGCTCCTCGGCATCGCCATCGTTGCCGCCCTGACCCTCACGGGATGCGGGACCGTCCGCGACTGGTTCCGCAGCGACGCCAGCAAGGCCACCGACCCGGTCGAACTGGTCGAGATCGAGGGCGCCCGCGAGGTCGAGCGCCTGTGGTCGGCATCGCTCGGCGACGGCGAGGGGCGGCGTGGCTTCCGCCAGCGCCCCGGCTTCGACAGCCAGAACCTCTACGCCGTCACCGATGACGGCGCGATCCGCGCGATCGACCTCGAAACCGGCGATGAACGCTGGTCGACCGCACTGGAAGAGCTGGGCGGCGGCGGTGGCTGGCGCCTGTGGGAGCGCGCCATCCGCGATGGCGGCCTGCAGTCGTCGGTGGGGGTGGGCGAAGGGCTGGTGGTGGTGGCCGGACGCAGTGGCGTGGTGTTCGCCGTTGCCGCCGAGACCGGCGAGCCGCGCTGGGAAACGCAGGCCAGCGCCGAGGTTCTGGCCGCGCCGCTGGTCACTGCTGGAACCGTGGTCGTGCGCTCGCAGGATGGTCGCGTGATCGGCCTCAGCGCCGCCGACGGCCGCCAGCGTTGGGCGTTCGATCGCGCCATTCCCACGCTCAGCTCGCGCGGTGCCAGTGCGCCGGCGGCGGCGGCCGGGCTGGTGCTGGTGGGCAATGACGACGGCACCGTTGTGGCGCTGCGCGCCGACGACGGTGTGCCGGTCTGGGAAGCGATCGTCGCCGAGGCCGAAGGCCGCACCGAGTTGGATCGCCTGGTCGACATCGACGGCGACCTCGCTGTGGGTGCCGGATCGGTCTATGCCACCAGCGTGCGCGGCGTGACCGCGGCGATCACGATCGCCGGAGGTCAGGTGGTGTGGACGCGCGACAACGGCGGTGCCACCGGGCTCGAACTCACCAGCGACGGCGTTCTCATCGCCGACGCCGGCGGCACGCTGTGGGCGCTGGATCGCTCCAGTGGCAGCGCGCTGTGGCGTCAGGACGGCCTGCTCCGACGCCAGCCCAGTGGCGTGGCGATGGCGGGCACCCTGGCGGTGCTGGGCGACATCGAGGGCTACCTGCACTGGATCGACCCGAACAGCGGCGCGTTCCGAGCCCGTGCCCGCGTCGGCGACGGCCGTATCCTCGCCGCGCCGATCACCACGCCCACGGGCACCGTGGTTGCGGTGACCGATGAAGGGCGCATCGCCGCCTTCCGCATCAACGAGTGATCCCATGCTGCCGCTTGTCGCGCTGGTCGGTCGGCCGAACGTCGGCAAGAGCACGCTGTTCAATGCGCTGACGCGCAGCCGCGACGCGCTGGTCCACGACCAGCCCGGCGTGACGCGCGATCGCCACTACGGCGTGTGTCGGCTCGATCCCGCGCGGCCGTTCGCCATCGTCGATACCGGCGGTCTTTCCGGCGAGGAAATCGGCTTGGCCGGCGCCACCGCCAAGCAGGCGAGGGCGGGTGTGGAGGAAGCCGATCTCGTGGTCTTCGTCGTCGATGCGCGCGAGGGCCTCGCGGCGCTGGATCGCGAAATCATCGGCTGGCTGCGCAAGACCGGCAAACCGCTGATCCTCGCCGTCAACAAGACCGACGGCCTGGTCGAATCCGACTGCATGGCGGAGTTCGCGAAGTTCGGCATCGCCGACGCTCTGCCGCTCGCCGCCTCGCACCAGCGCGGCGTGCCCGACCTCGTCGAGCGCGTGCAGACGCGGCTGCCGGCGGATCGCGATCTCTCGGTCCTCGAGGATGATCCGCAGCGCATCCGCGTCGCCTTCGTCGGCCGCCCCAACGTGGGCAAGAGCACGCTGGTCAACCGCATGCTCGGCGAGGAGCGGATGATCGCCTCCGACGTGCCGGGCACCACCCGCGATTCGATCGCCGTCGACCTCGAGCGCGACGGCAAGCTCTATCGCCTGATCGACACCGCCGGCCTGCGCCGTCGTGGCAAGGTCGATGAAGCGGTCGAGAAGTTCAGCGCCTTCAAGACACTGGCCTCGATCGAGCACTGCCAGGTGGCCGTGGTGCTGGTCGACGGCACCGAGGGCATCACCGACCAGGACGCCACCGTGCTCGGCCATGTGCTCGAAGCCGGTCGCGGCCTCGTCGTCGCGGTGAACAAGTGGGATGGCCTCAGCAGCTACGAGCGCGAGCAGAACCGCGTGCTGCTCGAGCGCAAGCTCGCCTTCGCGCCCTGGGCCGAGCGCATCACCATCTCCGCACTGCACGGCAGCGGCCTGCGCGAGCTGTTCCGCGCCGTCAACCGCGCGCATGCCTCGGTGACCAGGAGCTTTGGCACCAGCGAGATCAACCGCGCGCTGGAAGTGGCCTACGCCACCAACCCGCCGCCGTCGGTACGCGGCCACGCGCCGAAGATGCGCTATGGCCACTCGGGCGGCAGCACGCCGCCCACCTTCATCATCCACGGCACGCGGCTCAAGGGCCTGCCGGAGAGCTACCGGCGCTACCTCGAGAACTTCTTCCGCAAGCGTTTCAAGTTGGTCGGCACGCCGCTGAAGTTCGAGTTCCGCGAAGGCGAGAACCCCTTCGAAGGCAAGAAGAACGAGCTTTCCGAGCGCCAGCAGGCCAAGCGCCGGCGGCTGATGCGCTTTGCGAAGAAGCGTTGAGCGCGCGACGCCGCCGATGACCCCGGCCACGGCTGCCCTGCGTCGCCTCGGTGCCGCACACCGCACCGATGTCGAGCGCGTGCCCTTGGCGCGGGCGGGTGGCCGCGTGCTGGCCGAATCGCCTGGTCTTTCGAGCGATCCGCGCGCGCTGACTCTGCACGCCGGCCAGCGACTGGGCGCGGCCGAACTGGGCGCACTCGGTGCCGCTGGTCACGGCAGCGTGCTGTGCGCACGACGCCCCACGGTGGCGGTGTTCACCGGAGGCGATGGGCTGCGCCCGCCGGGCTCGGCGCTCGCTGCGGGCGAACGCTTCGATGCCTGCCGCGCCGTTGTGATGGCTCTGCTGGTGGATGCCGGCCTCGAGCCCACCGCCTGGCCGATCCTGCCGGCCGACCCGGCGCATGCCGCATCGGCGTTGGCCGATGCCGCGCAGGCCTTCGATCTGATCGTCGCCTGCGTCGAAGCCGATGCCGATGGCACCCCGCGCTGGGCCCCGTGGCTGCAGGCGCAGGCGGGCAGCACGCCGATCGAGCTCGCGCCTGCCGCATCGGCGCGTGTGCAGGTTGCGGCGGTGGGCACGCGCGCACCGCGCTGCCTGTGCCTGCTGCTGCCGGAGGACCACGCCGCGCTGGCGGCGGCGTGGGCAACGACCGCCGCCGTGGTGATCGATGCGATGCAGGGTGCCGCCAGCGGCACGGTTCCGATCGACGGCTCGCCCGTCGTCGAGGTCGACGCCGTCACCGCCCACGCGCTGTTTGCCGCCGGTGCCACGCTCATCGACGTGCGCGAGCCGGATGAGCACGCCCGGGGGCTGCCCGAGCGCGCGATCCCGCTGCCCTTGTCGCTGCTCGAGCGGGGTGGCGGTGCGCTGCCCGCCCCGGAGCGGCCGCGCTTGCTGCTCTGCAGTGCCGGCAGACGCTCGCTGCGGGCGGCCACACTGCTGCGCCAGCGCGGCGTCGCCGAGGTCTTCAGTGTTCGCGGCGGGTTGGCCGCGTGGCAGGCCGCGAGCACAGACGCTTACGCTGGCGCGGTGGCGGTGCTGAGCGCCGACGCGCTCGAACGCTACGACCGCCACCTGCGGCTTGCGAGCGTTGGCGCGGCAGGCCAGCGCCGCTTGCTTGGCGCGCGGGTGGCGATCATCGGTGCCGGTGGCCTGGGTTCGCCAGCGGCGTTCTACCTCGCGGCGGCTGGCGTCGGCCGCTTGGCGCTCATCGACGATGACCGCGTCGAGCGCAGCAACCTGCAGCGGCAGATCCTGCACGTCGATGCCGCGGTGGGCACACCGAAAGTCGCTTCGGCGCGCGACCGCCTGCTGGCCTTGAACCCGAGCCTCGGCGTCGAGGCCATCGAGGCCCGCGTCGGGCCGGGCAATGTCGAGGCGCTGCTGCGCCGGGCCGATGTGGTGATCGACGGCAGCGACAACTTCGCCGCGCGCTACCTCGTCGATGCCGCCTGCCGCGAACTCGGCATTCCGCTGGTCTACGGCGCGGTGGAGCGTTTCACCGGGCAGGTGTCGGTGTTCGATGCCGGCCGCCAGCGCGGCGTGGCGCCCTGCTACCGCTGCCTGTTTCCCGAGCCGCCGGGGGCCGATGCCGCGCCGGACTGCTCGCAAGCCGGCGTGCTCGGCGTGCTGCCGGGCCTTGTCGGCCTGCTGCAGGCCACCGAGGCGCTGAAGTTGATCCTCGGCATCGGCGAGCCGCTGGTCGGCCGCCTGCTCACCGTCGATGCGCTGGCGATGCGCTGGCGCACGCTGGCGCTGCCGGTCGATACCGACTGCCCGGGCTGCGGTGCGAACGCGCGCTTCGACGGCTACGCCGCCATCGAGACGTTCTGCGCGAGCCGCTGAACGGAACGCGGCGTTGCGCCGGCGGCGGGCGCTGCACGCCGTCTGGGCGTTCACGCCGCGTGCGATAATCGTCGGCTTTCCCGCTCGGACCTCCGATTCGATGAGTGCGCGCCTGCTCGACGGCAAAGGCATCGCCGA
>DMHI01000243.1 GCA_003449515.1 Lysobacteraceae bacterium
ACCGAGGACGTCGACGCCGACATGCCGGAACTGATCGCGTTTCTCGGCTATGCCGCGCTCGAATCCGGCGAGTCGCAGGCCGAGGTGGGGAGCGACGCGGTGCAGCTGATGACCCTGCACACCGCGAAGGGCCTGGAGTTCCCCTTCGTCACGCTGGCCGGCGTGGAGGAAGGCCTGTTCCCGTCGATCCGCTCCACCGAAGGCGATCGCCTCGCCGAAGAACGCCGCCTCGCCTACGTCGGCATCACCCGCGCGCGCGAACAGCTGCTGATCACCTGGGCCGAATCGCGCCGACTGCATGGGCAGGAGAACCTCAACACGCCGTCGCGCTTCCTGCGCGAGATCCCCGCCGCGCTGCTGCGCGAGGTGCGGCCGAAGGTCGCGGTCTCACGCGCCGCGCCGGCCGCGTGGGCCGAGGAGAAGGTGGTTCAGTACGCCGATTCGACGCCGCTGAAAGGCTTCAAGATCGGCCAGCGTGTGCGCCATCCGAACTTCGGCGCCGGCGTGCTGAAGGCGGCCGAAGGCAGCGGCAACCACGTGCGCGTGCAGGTCGACTTCGAGAGCGGCGGCGCGAAGTGGCTGGTGCTGGCGTACGCACCGTTGAGCGCGGCGTGAGCGACACCGCAGTGCCGCTCTCCGCCGCCTGATCCTTACTGCGCGCCCGGCGCGCCCACCACGCCATCCAGCCGGCCGCGGATCGCTTCGTCGGCCTTCGCATCGGCGGTCATCGCGGTGTATTCGACGCGCGACCGGAAGCCCGGCCCCAGCGCGCCGCCGGCCGCGCCGAAGGCGCGCACGCTGAGCTGGCCGACGATCATCTCGCTCGTGCGGCCGTAGTACTGCAGCTGCTGCGTGCCGGTGGGGTCGAAGTTGACGCGGATGACGCGGTCGGCGCCGTTCGGGTTTTCGCTGATCTGCCAGCCCGCCGATGCCGCGCGGTCCTCGATGGCCTGCACCACCGGAATGATGATCGCCGGGTCGCCGCTGCCGACCACGGCGACGGTGGTGGCCGCGCGCGCGGCGCGACGCTCCTCGCGCGCTTCCTGCCGCGCCTCGCGGCGCTCGGCGAGCGGGCCGCGGGCGGAATCGCTCGACGCGATCGCATCGAGCGTCGGCGCGCTGGCGGTGCCGGCGGGCGCGATGGCGGCAGCAGCGGGCGCGCTGGCGGTGCCAGCGGGCGGCGCGATCGCAGTGTCACCGCTGGCGTTCGCGGCTGTGGCGCCACTTGCCGCCACGACCGCGGCGTCGACAGGCGCCACATCCGCAGCACCCGGCCCCAGCATCCGCCACGCCCCGAGGGCTGCCGCGCCAAGCACGCCGATGCCCAGAACAGCAGCCAGAACCATCGGCAGCTTCGAGGGCCGGCGCGGCGCGGCGGCGGAGCCCGGCATCGCGCCGGCACGGGTGGCTGCTGCGGCCGCGGCCGCGATCGGCGCTGCGCCCACCTCGGGCGGCGGCGTTGGCGGACGCTTCGCGGTCGGCGTGGTCGGTGGTGCGGTGTACATCGTCGCAGCCGCACCTGCGGGCTTGCGGACCGGCGTGCCCAGCGTGCTCGCCCGGCCGGCCACCAGCGGGTGTTTCTCGAGGTCGGCGATCAGATCGGCCGCGCCCTGGTAGCGGTCGGCCGGGTCCTTGGCCACCAGCTTCGTCAGGATGGCCGCGGTATCGACGTCGACCTCCTGGTTGATCTCGCGGATGTCGGGGATCTCGGCCTGCACCACGTCGAGCATCAGCTTCAACGGTGACTCGTCGGAAAACGGCAGGCGGCCGGTGAGCGACTCGAACATCACGATGCCGAGCGCGAACAGGTCGGAGCGCGCATCCACCGCCTTGCCGAGGCAGACTTCCGGCGAGAGATAGCCCGGCGTACCGACGAACTCGCCGGTGCCGGTGAGCTTGGCGTCGAACTCCTGCCGCGCCAGCGCGATGCCGAAGTCGGCGATCTTCACCCGCCCGCGCAGGTCGAGCATCAGGTTGGCCGGCTTGATGTCGCGATGGATGACGCCGCGCTCGTGCGCGGTCTGCAGGCCGCGCGCGGTCTGCAGCAGGATCTTCAGCACATCGGCGATCGGCAGGCGGCCTTCGCGCTTGATCAGCTGCGAGAGGCTTTCGCCTTCGACGAACTCCATCGCGAAGAACGGCTGCTGGTTCTCCTGGCCGATGAAATAGACCTGGATGATGTGCGGATCGTTGAGCGCCGCCATTGAGCGCGCTTCGCGCAGGAAGCGCTCCACGAGGTGGTGGTCGTGCGCCAGCGCCGGCGACAGCTCCTTGATCGCGACGTAGCGCGTCAGCGCCGGCTCGTAGCCCTTGTAGACCACACCCATGCCACCGCGGCCGAGCTCGGCGACGATTTCGTAGTGACCAAGGCGTTCTTTCATGGCCGGGCGCCGGCTCGCGCGAGGGACAGAACCCGCATCCTACGCCCTGCCGGGCCGCGCGCCATCGCCCGGGCGGGTGGTGGGCCGTTGCTACACTCGCTGTCCCGCGTTGGAGGAACCACGATGAAGCGTCGCGACGTGTTGAAGGCCGCCGGCATCGCCGCCGCGGCGGCAGGCCTCACGGCCTGCGCGGAGGCCGGGCCACAGACCGGAGGCGCCACGGCGGTCGATGACCGCCCGCGGCAGTGGAAGATGGTCACCAGCTGGCCCACCAATTTCCCGGGCCTCGGCACCGGCGCGGCGCGCCTCGCCGAGCGCATCACCCAGGCCACCGGCGGGCGCATCACAGTGAAGGTGTTCGGCTCCGGCGAGCTGGTGCCGCCGTTCGAGGTGTTCGATGCCGTAAGCCGCGGCACGGCCGAGATCGGCCACAGCGCCGCCTACTACTGGAAGGGCAAACTGCCCGCGGCCCCGTTCTTCTGCAGCGTGCCGTTCGGGCTGAATGCGCAGGAGATGGATGGCTGGCTGCGGTTTGGTGGCGGCCTCGAGCTTTGGCGCGAGCTGTATGCGCCGTTCAACCTCGTGCCCTTCGCCGCCGGCAACACCGGCGTGCAGCTCGCCGGCTGGTTCCGCGAACCGATCAACGGCGTGAACGATCTGCGCGGCCTGAAGATGCGCATCCCCGGCCTCGGTGGCGATGTGCTGCAGGCGGTCGGCGGTGTCCCGGTGAACCTGCCCGGTGCCGAGATCTTCACCAGCCTGCAAAGCGGTGCCATCGACGCCGCCGAGTGGGTGGGGCCCTACAACGATCTCGCCTTCGGCCTGCACCGTGTGGCGAAGTTCGCCTACTACCCGGGCTGGCAGGAGCCGGGGCCCACGCTCGAGGCCTTCTTCCACAAGCCGGCTTTCGACGCCCTGCCCGACGACCTCAAGGCGATCGTCGATGCCTGCTGTGCCGCGGTGAACGACGAGATGCTCGCCGAGTACACGGCGCGCAACCAGCAGGCCCTCGACGCCCTCGTGCGCGAGCACGGTGCGCAGCTCCGGCGCCTGCCCGACGACGTGCTGATGGCGCTGAAGCGCGCGGCCGATGATGTGCTCGAGCAGCTTGCCGGCAGCGATCCCTTCGCGCGCCGCGCCTTCGATTCGATGCGCGCGTTCCGGGCGCAGGCGCTGGCCTGGCATTCGGTGTCGGAAGAGGCGTTCTACGCGGCGAGGCGCTGAGAACGCGGCGTCCGGGATTCGGCCCTCAGCCCAGAGTCACCATCGCCGGCGCGTGGTCGCTCGGCCGCTCCCAGGTGCGCGGCTCGCGATCGATCGACGCGTCCACCAAGCGTCCGGCGAGCGCCTTCGACAGCAGCACGAGGTCGATGCGCAGGCCGAGGTTGCGGCGGAAGCCCGCCGCGCGGTAGTCCCACCACGAGAACACACCGCCCGCATCGTGCTTCAGCCGGTAGCTGTCGACGAGGCCGAGATCGAGCAGGCGGCGCAGCGCGGCACGCTCGGCGGTGGAGGTGAGGATGCTGTCGTCGTTCCACACTTCCGGGTCGTGGACGTCGCGCTCGTCGGGGGCGATGTTGAAATCGCCGAGCACGACGAGCTGGGCGTGTCGCGCCATCTCATCGGCCAGCCAGCCGTGCACGGCCTCGAGGAAGCGCAGCTTGTAGGCGTATTTGTCGCTGCCGACGCTCTGGCCGTTGACCACGTAGAGATTGACGATCCGCAGGTCGCCGACGCTGGCGGCGATGACCCGCTTCTGCTCGTCGGCGAAGCCGGGGATGCCCGCCTGCACGTCGCTGAAGGCGGGTACGGCATCGGCGCGGGCCAGCAGGGCCACGCCGTTGTAGGTCTTCTGGCCCGAGAACACCGAGCGGTAGCCCAGGGCCGCGATCTCGCCATCGGGGAAGCGATGGTCATCGAGCTTGGTCTCCTGCAGGGCCACGAGGTGCGGCCGCCGCGAGCCCAGCCAGGCCAGCAGATGCTCGTGCCGGGCGTTGAGGGAGTTGACGTTCCAGCTCGCGATCTTCATCGCCGATCTGTCTCCATGTTTTTCTTCGGCTTGATGATCAGAATGCGAGGAAAATCGCAAATCGATGCTTTCTGGGTTCTAGCGAGTGCCGGCAGCTTGGCGCTGATGCGAGCACTGCCTGAACCGGTTAACCTTTGACGGCATTCGGATTCATTCATCCCAGAATACCTAGAGCATCGATCAAGGATGACAGTTCCCACGATTTTCGACGCATGCCAGCCCCGCGAAGACGTGCGCGAGGGACGAGTCAGCGATGCCGATCTGGCCGCTGATCTTGCCGCCGTCATCCGCGGAAAAGCGGCGGCGGACTACTCCGACCCTGCCCGATTCTTCGCCAACACCTATCCAACCCGCGGCCTCAAGAACCTGCTGGAAGCCGTCTGCAGGCGACTCAGCGGCGCAGGCGGCGAAGCGGCGGCGGTGCTTCGGTTGGACACCTCGTTCGGCGGCGGTAAGACCCACGGCCTCATTGCACTGGTCCACGCGGCCGGAGGCATGAAGGGCGTTACCCGGCCTGAAGAGTTCATCGACCCCGCCCTGCTCCCGGCGGGACCCGTGCGGATCGCCGCGTTCGACGGCGAGAACGCCGACCCGGCCAACGGGCGGTCCATGGGCGACGGCGTGCGCGCGCATACGCCCTGGGGTGAGATCGCCTACGCCTTGGCCGGCAAGGACGGCTTCGAGCGCGTACGGGCGAGCGACGAGCAGGCCGTTGCGCCCGGTGCCGACACCCTCAAGGAGCTGTTCGGCAACCAGCCCACCCTGATCCTGCTGGACGAGCCGGCCATCTATCTGCGCAAGGTGCGAGGACTGCCCCACGGTGGGCGAGACCAGCTTGCTGCCTTCCTGACCTCGCTGATCAAGGCGGTAGAGTCCTCGCCCAACGTCTCGCTGGTCTTTTCGCTGGCGGTCGGCAAGGACGGGCGGGCATCCGACGCCTATGCTGAGGAGAACGATTTCCTCGCCAGCCGCATGGCCGAGATCGAGAGCGTCGCCGCGCGAAAAGCAACCCTGCTCAATCCAACGGAAGACGACGAGACTGCACTGGTCCTCCGGCGTCGGCTGTTCGCCCAGATCGATCCGCACAAGGCGGCCGAGGTCGTCGCCGCTTACCGCGCCCTGTGGAGGCAGCACGCCTCGGCACTGCCGCCGACGGCGGCGGATGGCGACATCGCCGAGCAGTTCGAGCGCAGCTATCCACTCCACCCCGCGCTGCTGGACACCCTGACGCACAAAACCGCGACGCTGGGCACGTTCCACCGCGTGCGCGGCATGCTTCGTCTGCTGGTCCGCACCGTTGCCCAGCTTTGGCAGGATCGGCCCGCCGACGCCACGGCGATCCATCTCCACCACATCGACCCGGCCAATCCGGCGATCTATCAGGAGATCGTCACCCGGCTTCAGCAGCCTGAGTTGGTCCCGGCCATCCGCTCCGATGTCGCCGGCGAAAAGGACCAGTTCGCGCTCGCCCAGCAGATCGACAAGGCGCAGTATGCCGGCCTGCCGCCCTATGCCGCCTATGCGGCACGCACTGTTCTGGTTCACACGCTGGCGTTCAACTCGGACCTGCGTGGCGTCAATGCTGATGAACTGCGGCTAGCGATGCTGGGCCCAGCGTTGGACGGCGCCTTCATCGACGACGCCCGGACCCGCTTCCGCGACCAGTCCGCCTACCTCGATGATCGCCCCAACGCGCCGCTTCGCTTTCTCTACGAGCCGAATCTCACGCAGCTCGTACGCCGCGAAGAGCGCAACGTCGATCGCGAAGAGATCCGCGTCGCGCTGCGGGATGAGGTCCGACGGATCTTCGGCGGCACAACCCTGGACCTGGTGCCGTTCCCGGCCGGACCTTGGGACGTTCCGGACGAGGTCGGGGGAGGCGCTCCTCGCTTGGCGCTGATTAACCACGAGGCCCACACCGTCGCGCCGGGACAGGAAGGCCTGCCCGACCGCGTGCAGGAGATCTTCGAGCGCAAGGGCAACTCCGGCAGCTTGCGCATGCTGCGGAACCACCTCGTGTTCATCGTCGCGGACGAAAGCCGCGTGCAGGTCATGGTCGAGCGGATGACGCGCCGGCTTGCCCTGCAGCAGATGACCCGTAACGAGCGCATCCGCGAGTTGCCCGAGCACCACCAGGCCAAGTTGCGCGAATGGCAGGAGCGGTCGCGCCACGAACTCGCGGTGGCCGTGGCGCAGTGCTACCGCAATCTCTACTACCCGGCGCGCAATCGCGCTGCGGGTGCCAACGTCGACCTGGCGCATTCCGTTATCGAACTTGGCACCGCGTCGGACCGACCCGGTGCCGGCCAGCAGCAGGTGCTCACCGCGCTTCGCGATCTCAACAAGCTGCGCGGGGTCGAAGATGCCCCCGAGTCGCCGGCCTACGTGCGAGATCGCACATCGCTCAAGCGCGGCCAGATCAGCACCGTCGACCTGCGCAACGAGTTCCGCAAGGACCCGGCGCTCTCAATCCTGCTCGGCGAAGATGCCTTCATCAAGCTGGTTCGCACCGGCGTCGACCGTGGCGACTACATCTATCGCCGCGGAGACTTGGTCTACGGCCAGGGCGATCCCGGCGCGCAGATCGTGATCGACGAGCAGTCCTTCGTGCTGACCCGCGCATTCGCCGAGCAGAACGGGCTTTGGCCTCGCAAGCCGGCCGGGAGCGAGCTTTCACCGGGCCAAACGGCGCCAGCACCTGCGGGCGTATCGCCCGCTGGTGGCGGAACGCAACAGCCGTACCCATCGCACACGCCGATTGGCCAGCCGCCGGGCGCAGACGGTCAACCCCGCCTGCAGGCTGAGGGCCCGCTCAAGGAGGCCCTCGGCATTCTGTTCGACAAGGCCCGCGGCAGCGGCTGCAAGCAGCTGGCAGCACTCACGGTGCAGTGCTTCGACGCCGGCGACCTGTTTCGCCTCCTTCCGGCGGCCAACGGTGTTTCCGGCGCCAGCAAGCGCGCTACCGTGGAAGTCGATCTGGAAATGGCGGAGGGCGGCCTGCTAACGATCTGTTTCACGGGCCCACTGACCGAGGCCCAGTTGGTACGCGAGTTCCTGCAGCCCCAGCTCACCGCGGCCAAAGACAAGAATCCGCGGATGCTCAGCGTGGAACTTCGCTTCAACGATGGCCTCGACCTGTCAGGCGATGCACCGGAGCGCCTGCGCGACCAGCTCACCCGCGTGGGCAATGGCGCTGCGTTCGTGTCTGCCGAAGCGGAACGCGCCTGATGGCCCACCGCAACCTCAAACCCATCCGCCCCGCTCGCAGTGCGGCGCCCCGTTACGAGCTGCGGCTCTACCGCCATGGCCCCGGCGACAGCGAAATGCGCGTCTACCGCCTGCCGGTGGCCGCCAGTAAGGACGGCGAGCCTGTTTTCGTCGGCGGACTGCGCGGCGCTGGGCTGGAGCGTTTCGAGCCCCGCATCCTGCGCATCCTGCGCCACCATGGCGTACGTCTCGGACCTGGCGCACCGGGCCAGCGCAATGTCCAGGGCCTCGATGAAGAGACCGCCCTGGTTCTTGGGCTGCTGTTCCGCACCCTGGCGCCGATGCGCAACCGCGACAACATGCAGGCGTGCGTGGACGGCATCGAACGCATGGGCCGTGAGGAGGCCGCCTACTGGCTCGGGATGGTCATGCACCGTCACAGGCCCCGGCGCATTCTGCAGGCCCTGCGCATCGTCCTCAACGCCTCCGAGGACTGAGCAAGGCCGTGCGCAGCGTTCAGGACGTACGCGAGCTGCTTGATCGCCTGGACGAGGTCGAGGCCGATGCGCTCGAGGCGCAGGATCTGGACTTCAAGCGTTGGGACGGGCGGAGCCTACCCGACATGCAGCGGCGACTCATCGAGGTGGCCGTTTGCATGGCCAACGGCGGTGGTGGCACCGTGGTGCTCGGCGTGGCGGATCGCGTGGTGGGTCGCGCCGCCGCGATTCCAGGCGTGCCGCTGGAGATCGACACCAACGCCCTGGTGCGCGAGATCTACACCCATACCGACCCGCGCCTGACGCCGGACTTCGAGGAACTGTCCGTCCCCGAGGGCACCGGGCGCCTGTTGCTGATGCAGGTGCGCGGCCCGATGCGGCCCTATACCGACAGTGCCGGTCGCGGGACGATCCGTATCGACAAAAGCTGCGAGCCGCTCACCGGCAGCGCCCGCCGTGATTTGCTGATGGCCTCAGGCCAAGCGGATTTCTCGGCCCAGCCTGCCGAGGCGGCTTGGTCGGATCTCTCGCCCTCCGCGCTGGAGGCGCTTCGCCGCGCCGCCCGCGCCGAACGGAGCCCGGAAGACCTGCTCACGCTGTCCGATCGCGGCCTGATCGACACGCTCGGCCTTGCCCCGAATGGAAGGCTGACCATCGCTGCCCTGTTGCTCGCCGGCACGCCCGAGGCCCTTGCGCGCAATGTCTCCGGATACGGCTGGACCCATCTGCGCATGCGTAACGCCACCGACTACACCGATCGGGCCGATGGCGGCGAAGCCTTGCCCGTCGCGCTGGCGCGGCTGCTGGACCGAGTGATGGCCGACAACCCCATCGCCACCGTCCAGCAGGGCCTGTATCACTTCGAGTACCGCGCCTATCCCGAGCTGGCCCTGCGCGAGGCGCTGCTGAACGCGCTATGCCATGCCGACTACCAGCGCGGCGCGCCGATCATCGTCAAGCAGTATCCACGCCGGCTGGAGATCGGCAATCCCGGCGGCCTGGTGGGCGACATTACGCCCGAGAACATCCTTCACCACCCGCCGGCGCCGCGGAATCCGCTGCTGGTCAACGCGCTGGTGCGGCTGCGCCTAGTCAACCGCAGCAACCTCGGCATCAGCCGCATGTTCAAGGCCTTCCTGCTGGAGGGCAAACCACCGCCGATCATCGAAGAGCGCGGCGAGTCGGTCACTGTCACTTTCCAGCGGCATGAGTTCTCCGAGGCCTTCCGCCGCTTCGCTGAGGAAGAATCAGAGGCCGGCAGGGATCTGGATGTGGATCAACTTCTGGTGCTCCACCACCTGTCCGGCCACCCCGAGATTGATACCGCGACGGCGGCGCGCCTTTGCCAGCGCGGAGAAGCCCTGGCGCGGGAAACGCTAAATGCGATGGAGACCGAGCGCGGCTATCTCGAGCGCGGCGGGGCCGGCGGACGAGGCAGCTACTGGACTCTACGGGCTGACCTGCATCGCCGCCTGGGTGGCAGCGGCGATCCGGATCGGCAGCGACGGATCAGCCTAGAAGCCGCAAAGACCCGCATCCTTTCGCTGCTGCAGGAGCGCGCCGCTCGCGGTGAGCCGGGCCTGACCAACGAGGACTTGCGCCGGATCACGCACCTTGACCGCTCGCAGGTGGTTCGCCTGATGCGGGAACTGCGCACCGCCCATCCCGAACTGCGCGACCCGGGCCGCGGTCGCGGTGCCCAGCATTGCTGGGTGCCCGCGGGGACGCGAGAATGAGACGGCGCGCATTGATGTCGCATTTCCGACCGATAAATGAGCGAGAAATGCGCGCCGGGCATTTCCGGGCGCATTTCGGCCCCGCCAAACCGCTCCCGTTCAGCCATCGGGCGAGGAACTGCTGGTCATGACGCTCGCCGAGTACTTGGACGCGACCGAGTACGCCGCGCGCAGCTTGCTGGACTCTATCTGGCACGAGCAGGCGGAGATCGAAGCGCTGTCGGCTCGCGCCGCGACGATGGAACGGCAGGTACAAGCTGAGTACGCGACAGCGCAAGCAATTATCGACGACTCAGAAACGCCGGACGATGTGATGCTCGGCGTGGGGCGAAGTATCGAGAACTACTTCGGCGCAGACCGCAAGCGGTATGACCAGCAGCAGGTGCTGGATGGTCTGCGTTCGGCAAGGCAGGCGCGTGCTTTGGCCTTGGGTACGCTTGCAGGCAATCTGCTGCAACTTGCCAAGCAGGGGCTCTCAACGGCCTTGGGTGAGGAATCCAACTGGCCCGATGGCCGCGCGGTGGGTAGCCAGACCCTGAAGACGGTGATCCACGGTGCCCGCAACCAGACCATTCACTGGGAGGAAGGCCAATGTCGGCCGGCGACCGTGAAAGTGTTCCAAGGCCTAGCGCGGGATTACGGCGCCCCATTCACCGACTACAACACCGCCAACCTGGCGATGCCGGTCATCACCCTGCTGGGCTGGCGAACCTATGACGACTACGTGGCGGACATGCGTCGCTTTTCTTGACGACGCGAGCGACCACAGGGAAACGGAATGACGACTTCACGCCTGATCGAGCACTGGTTGCCTATCGCAGCACTTGGCGAAGAGAGTGTGCGCGAGCGGCGCTCGATGACGGCTCTGCCGCCGACCTACTACCTGCACGTATGGTGGGCGCGGCGGCCGCTGGTGGCGTCGCGTGCGGCGGTTCTCGGGTCACTGTTGCCGGGGGATGCAGATCGGGAGCAGTTCAAGCGCGTGCTTGGGATCCATGGCGATCCGGTCAAAACGCGAGCGCGGATCGATGCGGCCAAACGAACCGGCGAAGACCTTGGACTCGACCCGTACGGCTACGAACGCGCCTTCAAATATGCGCCGACCGAATCGGAAAAGGCTTGGGTGAAGGCGGAGGCCAAGAAGCTCGGCCTCGCCGCCCCCTCGGTGCTGGATCCGACCGCTGGTGGAGGTTCTATCCCCTTCGAGTCGGTTCGACTTGGCCTGCCGACTTACGGCAACGATCTCAATCCGGTAGCTGTTCTAGTCCAGCGTGCAACTTACGACTGGCCGGTGCGTTTCGGTGAGAAGGTACGCACGCGGTTCACCGAAATCGCAAAGCGCTTCATAGAGCGGGCTGAGCCAAAACTTGCTGGTGTATTTCCGGACGAGCCGGAGGGTACTCAGGTACTGAGCTACCTCTGGGCCCGGACCATCACTTGCCCGCACTGCGACGGTCTCGTGCCGCTGTCACCGAACTGGAAACTTGCGGGAGAGGGTACCGGGGTGCGGGTGGCGCCCGACACCGTGACCCGGCGATGCGATTTTGAGATCGTTACCAAGGCCAAGGACCAGTCCGAAAGCACAGTCGCACGCGGCGATGGGTTGTGCCCGTTCCCCGACTGTCGCCGCCCGATCGATGGCGACCACATCAAGGCCGAAGCACATGCGGGACGGATGGGCGAACAGCTCTACGCTATCGCCTACAAGCGTCGCGCATTCAAGAACACCAAGAGCGGGCGCAAAAAGGAAGGCTGGGAGCGTGGCTATCGCGCCCCAACCGCAGAGGACGATGTGTCCGCCCTGATTTCGCAACGAATGGCTGAGAAAATGCCACTGTGGGAGGCAGACGACCTCATGCCGAACGAGCGAATTCCCGAAGGACTCAAGACTGAGGAGCCGCGACGCTACGGCATGAACACTTGGCGTGACCTGTTCTCGCCGCGACAGCTTCTGGGGCATGTAATTGCCGTGGAGACCTATCGCGAGCTGCTGGAGGAAGAGCGTGCGGCGGGTCGCCTTGACGAGCTAAATCGCGCGGCATTCGGCTATCTGGCACTTTCCATCGACAAGTTACGCGACTACAACTCACGAATGTCGGTTTGGCATTCTGCGCGCGGGGTGATGACCAATACGTTCTCCACGCACGACTTTTCGCTGAAGTGGTCATACGCAGAAATGGCCCCTGCAGTCACCGGCGGCGGGCTGGATTGGGTGCTGGGTCAGACGGAGAAGTGCATCGGCGAGCTGGTTGCACTTGTTTGCCCAGCCGATGCATCTCCGAAGCGGGGGCGCAAGGCGAGCGAACTGGAACAACGCATGGACGGCGGCCTATTCGTGGCCGAAAGCGCGCCCTCCTACCAGGCTCAGGCAATCGAGCTGAGCTGCAAGTCCGGCGACGCGCTGGACCACATTAGCGATGCCAGCATCGACTGCGTGGTGATGGACCCGCCCTACTACGACAACGTGATGTATGCCGAGCTCTCCGACTTCTTCTACGTCTGGCTCAAGCGCACGGCCGGTCGTGTGTATCCCGAGCTGTTCCGCCGCCAGCTCACCGACAAGGACAGCGAAGCGGTGGCCAACCCGGCGCGCTTCCGCGGCGAGAAGGGCGCCAAGGTGCTGGCCGGACGCGACTACCAGCAGCGCATGGCGGCGATCTTCACCGAATGCCGGCGCGTGCTCAAAGCCGATGGCATCATGACCCTGATGTTCACCCACAAGGCCACCGGCGCCTGGGATGCGCTGACCAAGGGCCTGATGGAAGCCGGCTTCACCATCACCGCCTCGTGGCCGATCAACACCGAGGCCGAAGGCTCGCTGCACATCAAGGACAAGGCCGCCGCCAACAGCACGATCTTCCTGGTCTGCCGGCCGCGTCCGCCCAAGGCGGCCGAGGACACGCTTTACTGGGAGGAAGTGGAGCCCAACCTGGCCGCTGCGGTGCGCAAGCGCGTGGCGGAGTTCCAGAAGGCCGGCATCCGCGGCGTCGACCTGTACCTGGCCAGCTTCGGCCCAGCGCTGGAGGAGTTCTCCAAGCACTGGCCGCTGCGCCGCGGACGCCCGCGGCCACAGCCCGAGCAGACCCGCCGCAATCGCCAGGCCGCACTGTTCCAGGAGCAGTCAGACCCCTACGAGGCGACCCCCGAGGATGCGCTGGAATCCGCAAGGCGCGAGGTGAAGGATTGGCGTCTGAAGCAACTGGTGCAGCAGAACACCCGCGCCGAACTCGATCCGCCCACCGCCTGGTTCGTGCTGGCCTGGGACAGCTTCGGCGCACCGGAGTTTCCCTACGACGAAGCCCTGATGCTGGCCCGCGCCGTGGGCGTGGACCTGGAGCGTGACATTGTCGGCAAGCTGGCCGAGAAGAAGGCGAACAACCTTCAACTCCTTGATTCCGCGGCCCGTGTCGCCAAAGGACGCAGCGGTTCGGCCGATGGCTCCAGCGGCATGCTTGATGCCCTGCACCATGCGGCGCAGCGCGCCCGCAGTCGCGGTGCTGCCGCCGCACTCGAGCTGGTGCAGCACAACGGCCTCGATACCGAGCCGAAGTTTCTCCTCGCGCTCGAAGCCCTGCTGGAGGTGCTGCCGGTGCCGCCGGGCCTGCGTGGTGAAGCCGGAGAGGCCGAGGACCACGCCGGCGATTTCGATGCGCTGGAGAAGCTGCGTCGCCTGGCCTTCGCTGATCAGATCGGCCAGCCCGAGCAGTTGCGCATGTTCGAAGAGCAGCAACGCGCCATGGAGACGGCCGGGTGAGCCTGCTTCGCGACCACGACTGGCGCATCCGCTACACGCCCGAGCAGGGCAACCTGCTCGACCTCGTGTACGTGCCGGCCCTGCGTTGCGCGCACACCTACAACCGCACCACCGGCTACTTCAATGCGCGGGCGCTGACGCTGGCGGCGCGCGGCGTCGAGTACCTGATCCACAACGGCGGCCGCATGCGGCTGATCATCGGCTGCACGCTGAATGAGCCCGAAGTCCAGGCGATCGAGAAAGGGCAGTCTTTGCGCGACACGGTGGAGGCGCAACTGCTGGCGAGCCCATTGCAGCCGCAGCGCCCCGAAGAGTCCGATGCGTTGGCGCTGCTTGCCTGGATGGTGGCGCGTGGCGTGCTGGAGACCAAGGTCGCCATTCCCTGCGATACCCAGCGTCGCCCACTCGCCGCGAACGGCCCGCTGTTCCACGAGAAATCCGGCATCTTCGAGGACAAAACCGGCGAAAAGATCGCCTTCAACGGGAGCCTCAATGAGACCCCCGCAGGCTGGACGCTCAACTGGGAGAGCCTGAACCTGTTCCGCTCATGGGTCGAGCCCGAGCGGGTCGCCGCCGAAGAAGAGAGCTTCGCCCGCCTGTGGGCCGACCGGGCCAGCCGGGCCATCACGCTCGATGTGCCAGCCGCGGTGCGGCAGGACCTGCTGCGTTTTCTGCCGACGGATGATCGGTTGCCGCCGGGGCTGCAACCGACCGAGCAGGATGGCGATGGCGTCGAACCGACCACGATTGATGCCGCTCCGCCTGCGCCGGTCGTGGATCTGGACGAGCGCCGGCGCGCCCTCTGGGGATTCATCCGCGAAGCGCCGCGCCTGCCGGATGGCGGCGCCCTCGTGGGTGAGGCCACGGCTGCCGTGACACCGTGGCCGCACCAGGTGCGCGCCTTCCATCGACTCTACGACCAGTGGCCGCCGCGGTTGCTGATTGCCGACGAGGTGGGCCTCGGCAAGACCATCCAGGCCGGCCTGCTGTTGCGCCAGGCCTGGCTGGCCGGGCGTGCCAGCCGCATTCTGGTGATGGCACCCGCCGGCGTCTGCAAGCAGTGGCAGATCGAGCTGCGCGAGAAGTTCAACCTGAACTGGCCGATCTACGACGGCCACGCGCTGCGCTGGCAGCCGACGCCGGCGCAGCCCGAGGGGCGTGAACTGGCCGTGCTGAGATCCGAGTGGCATCGACAGCCGGCGGTGATCGTTTCCAGCCACTTGCTGCGCCGACAGGACCGCTTCGACGAAGTCATCAACCAAGCGGAGCCCTGGGATCTCGTGGTCCTCGACGAAGCGCACCACGCCCGGCGGCGCAGCCTGGCCAATCTCGACGACGCGCGGCCCAATGCCTTGCTGCGACTGATGCGCGAGCTGGCGCCGCGCGTACCGGGCCTCGTGCTGCTTACCGCGACGCCGATGCAGGTGCATCCGATCGAGGTGTGGGATCTGCTCGCACTGCTCGGCCTTCCCGACGGCTGGCACGGCCGCGCCTTCCTCGATTTCTTCGAAATGGTGGCGCATCCGAATCCTTCGAATGAGGCCTTAGACCGCATCGCCCAGCTGTTCACCTCGGCCGAACGGCGCTTCGGTCCACGCGATCCGGCGCGGTTGCAGCGGCGACTTGAAGGCGTGGGGGCCCTGCGCCTGCGCCGGGTGTTGGATGCTCTGCGCTCGGAACCCAGCACTCCCCGCCGCAAGCTTGACGCTGAGGACCGGCAGCTTGCGCTGCGCATCGCGCGACAGGCCTCGCCGGTCAGCTGCCTGATCTCGCGCCACACCCGCACCTTGTTGCGGGGCTATCACGAACGCGGGCTGATCTCGACGCGGGTGGCCACCCGCATGGTCGAAGACCGCTTCCTCGACATGAGCGAGGGCGAGGCAGCGCTCTACGCTGCTCTTGAGGACTACATCACCCAGACTTACAACAAGGCGTCGAAGGAGGAGCGCTCGGCCATCGGCTTCGTGCTGACGATCTACCGTCGACGCCTGGCCAGCAGCATCCGCGCTCTGATCCTCACCCTCGACAAGCATCTGCAAGCGGTCCGGCAGGGCGGTGCCGCACCAGACCTGCTCTCTGACGATGATCGCGAGGCGCTGGAGTCGGATGTGGACGCCGGTGAGGAGGCCGATGTGGATGCGGCTGAGCGCGCAGCGCTGGCTCGCGAAGAGGCCAGCGAGATCGAGGCCCTGCTGCGACTGGCACGCAGCTTGCCCGAGGACACGAAGCTCGGCGCGCTGCGCGAGGCCATCACTGAGCTTCGTGCCAGCGGATACTCCCAGGTGATGGTCTTCACCCAGTTCACCGACACGATGGACCTGCTGCGCGAGAACCTAACCGGCCAGGATGACCTGAAGCTGATGTGCTTCTCGGGGCGCGGCGGTGAGATTCGCGGACAGGACGGCGCATGGCGCACGATCTCGCGCGACGAAACCAAGCGCCGCTTCCGTCAAGGCGAGGCCCATGTGCTGCTCTGCACGGATGCAGCCGCCGAAGGTCTCAATTTCCAGTTCTGCGGCGCGCTGATCAACTACGACATGCCGTGGAACCCGATGCGCGTCGAGCAGCGCATCGGCCGTATCGACCGACTCGGTCAGCGCTTCCCCGAGATCCGCATCATGAACCTTCACTACGAGGACAGCATCGAGGCCGACGTATACCGCGCTCTGGGATCACGGATCGACTTGTTTCAAGCCGTAGTCGGGAAATTGCAACCGATCCTGTCCAAGCTGCCCAGCCTGATCACGGCGCGCGTTCTCACGGGGGGCTCGCGCGGAGAAGCAGGACGTCAGCAGGTGGCTGATGAAGTAGCGCAGGAGGCTGATGCGGCCGAAGTGCAGGGCTTTGATCTCGATGCCATCCTGGAAGATGATCTGGTGATGCCGACGAGGCTCACACCGCCGCTGACACTGCCGCAGCTGGGAGCGGTGATGCGCGCACCAGAGCTGCTGCCCGCCCAGCTTCAACTCACGCCGCTGGGGAATGCCGATTGGAGTCTGCGTCTTCCGGGCATGTCAAAGCCGGTCCGTGTAACTGCCGATCCTGACTTTTTCGAGCAGCACGCCGGTAGCGTGGAGCTGTGGTCGCCCGGAAGCCCTGTGTTTCCAGAGCCCGAGTGGGCCGATTGGAGATCCGAGCTTGGGCCACCCAGCTTCCCGAGTTAGGCTCTTCGACCGCTATCCGGGGGCCCGCTCTCCCAACTCCGGTGGATACGCCTTCTGCTTCATGTCGCCATCCTCTCAAGGGCTAGAGCCTCCGGGGCAAGACGGGCGGTTCACTAGCCGACGCGGTGCAGCACGCCATCCGCCCCGGCCTGCGCTATTGTTTGAGCGGTTTTCTCCTGGGCCCCGGATGAACGAAGCGCTCGCGAACCTGCGCCATCGCGCCAGGGCCGATTTCCGGGTCGGTGTCTATTTCGCGTTCGCAGCGATGGCGCTGGGCTTCGTGCTGCCGCTGGCCTTCGTCCGCTTCGCCCAGGGCGCGATGCTGCACGGGGCGCTGAACCTCGCCGGCGTCGCCTTCGTCGTCGCCTGCACCGCCTATGCCCTGCGCGGCGGCAACCTCGACCGGCTGGGCCTGGTGGCCGCCACCGGATCGGTGGCAGCCGGCTGCGCGGCCGCCGCGGTCAGCAGCAGTGGCGCGCTGTGGCTGTTCCCGATCATCGTCGTGACCACGGTGCTGGTCAGCCCCCGTCTCGCGCTGACCCTGTGCGCTGCCACCATCGTCTTCCTGTGGGTGGAGGGCGCGGCGCAGGCGGCCGGCGACCCGCTGGCCCTGAGCACGGCGCTGGCCTCCACCGGCGTTTTTGCCGCGCTGTTCGCCCATCACGCGGGACGGCGTCGCGCCCTGCTCGAGCAGATGGCCACCATCGACCCGCTCACCGGCGCCGAGAACCGCCGCGCGCTGGAGGTCGAGATCGGCATCGCCATCGCCGGCTTCCGCCGCGACGGCCGCCCGGTGGCGCTGGCACTGGTCGACCTCGACCACTTCAAGCGCGTCAACGACCGCCACGGCCACGACGAGGGCGACCGCGTGCTGCAACATTTCGTCCGCCTCGTGCAGGCCTCGGTGCGGCGCACCGACCGGCTGTACCGCTATGGCGGCGAGGAGTTCGTGCTGCTGATGCCGGCCACCGACGAGCTGGGGCTGGAACTGGCCATGAGCCATTTGCGCTCGCAGATCCGCGACGGTCTGAAGGTGAAGGGCGAACCCATCACGGTGTCGATCGGCGGTGCCGTGCTGGCGGTGGGGGAAGACCGCGACAGCTGGTTCGCCCGCGCCGATGATGCGCTCTATCGCGCCAAGGACGGCGGTCGCAACCGGCTGGTGATCGACGAGGGCGCACGCTGATCGCCGCGATCAGGGCCCGAGACGCGACAGCACCTCGGTGACATCGCGGCTGCGCACGCCGTCGCGCAAAGGCCGCAGGGCGGCGAGGGCCGCCATCCGCGCCGGCGCGGCCAGGCGCGGCAGCACCTCGAAAGCACCCAACAGGCGCGCCGCCACCGGCGGATTGAGCCGATCGAGTGCGGCGACCTGCGCCGCGATCCGGCGATAGCCGGCACCGTCGGCGCGGTGGAACGCGGCCGGATTGCCGCGCCCCAGACTGCCAAGCACGGCCCGCACGCGGTTCGGGTTGGCCGGCAGCCAGTGCGGCCCGGCAAGCAGCGCGTCGATGTCGTCGAGCGCATCGGGATCGGGGCGCGTGGCCACCAGCGCGATCCATTGGTCGGTGACCAGCGGGTCGGCGGCGAAGCCGGCAGCGAAGGCCGCGAGCGCCGCCTCGCCACCGTCGGCACGGGCGTGCAGCAGGGCACGCAGGGCGGCGATGCGCTCGGTCATCGAGCGCGCGTCCGCCCACAGGTCGCGCGCGGCGGCACCGGCATCGAGGCGCGACAACCACGGCAATACCGCATGGCGCAGAGCGCGCGCGCCCATCGCCGCATCGTCGAGTCCGCCCGAAGCCGCTCCACGCAAGGCATGGAAGCGGGCGTCCAGCGTGCGCCGGTGGGTCACGGCCAAGGCATCGAGCACCTGCTCGCGGGCGTCGAGCAGGCGCTGCGGATCGACCACCGCCACGGCATCGGCCAGGGTGTCGAAGTCGGGCAGCAGCAGGCATTCGGCGACGAAGGCCGGGTGCGCCGAGGCATCGGCCAGCAGCGCCCCGATGGCCGCCGACAACGCCTCGGCGGCGGCACTCGCGGCCTCTGCGCCAGACGCGGTGGCGAGAATGCCGGGGTCCGACCGCGCCAGCATCGCCTCGATGGCCAGCGACTGCAGCGCGTCCCAGCGCGCGAAGCCATCGCGCCCGACCGCCACCACGCGCGCCCGCTCGGCCGGCGACATCGGCAGCTTCACCCGCACCGGCGCGGCGAATCCGCCGTTGAGCACCGGCAACGGCGCGGCGTCGAGGCCACGCCAGACCAGGGTGTGCTGCGCGCGGCGCAGCAGCAGGCCGCCCGCAATCGCCTCCGCATCGTGCTCATCCGGGGGTGGCAGCGGCGCGCCTGCGGCGTCGTGCAGCGCGATGCGCATCGGCACCGGCAGCGGCGCGGCGTCCGGCACGTTGGCCGGCGCGCGCTGGCTCAGGCGCAGGGTGTATTCGCCGCGCGCGGCGTCGAAGCGGCGCTCGACCTCGATCACCGGCGTGCCGGCCTGCGCGTACCAGGCCAGCATGTCCATGCAATCGATGCCGCTGGCCGCCGAATGCGCGGCGTAGAAATCCTCGAGCGTGGCGCTGCGTCCATCGTTGTCGGCGAAGTAGCGGTCCATGCCGGCGCGGAAGGCCGCCTCGCCGAGCCGGGTGTGCAGCATGCGGATGATCTCCGCACCCTTCTCGTAGACGGTGAGCGTGTAGAAGTTGTTGATCTCGCGGTACTCGGCCGGGCGCACCGGATGCGCCAGCGCGCCGGCGTCCTCGCTGAACTGCCGCGCGCGCAGCAGGCGCACGTCCTCGATGCGCTTCAAGTCGCGCGAGTGCAGGTCGGCGGTGAACTCCTGGTCGCGGAACACCGTGAGCCCTTCCTTCAGCGAGAGCTGGAACCAGTCGCGCAGGGTCACGCGGTTGCCGGACCAGTTGTGGAAGTACTCGTGGCCCACGACGGATTCGATGGCGATGAAATCGGCATCGGTGGCGGTGCGTTCGTCGGCGAGGATGTAGCGGGCGTTGAAGATGTTGAGGCCCTTGTTCTCCATCGCGCCCATGGTGAAGTCCTGCGCCGCGACGACGTTGAACACGCCGAGGTCGTAGCAGCGGCCGAAGCGCAACTCGTCCCAGCGCAGCGCACGCTCGACCGCACCCAGCGCGTAGCGGCAGGGCTCGGCATCGTCGCCCTCGACCCACACGTTCAGCTCCACCACGCGGCCGTCGGCACCGCTGATGGTCTTCGACACCCGCGCCATCGGCCCGGCGGCCAGCGCGAACAGGTAGCAGGGCGTGGGATGCGGGTTGTGCCACTCGGCTTCGTGGCGGCCATCGCCGAGGTCGCGCTCGGCCACGCGGTCGCCACCGGCCAGCAACACCGGATACCGCGCGCGCTCGGCGCGCAGCACGGTGCGCCAACGCGCCTGCACATCCGGGCGGTCGATGAAGAAGGTGATGCGGCGGAAGCCCTCGGCCTCGCACTGCGTCAACAGCAGGCTGCCGCTCGCGTACAGGCCTTCGAGGCGGGTGTTCGCCGCCGGGTGCACGCGCACGCGGGTGCGCAGCGTGCAGGCGGCGAGGCCCTGCGCCGCATGCACCACGAGGCAGCGGTCGTCGTGGGCGTACTCGGCGGCCGACAGCTCGCGCCCGTCGAGCGCGATGGCGAGCAGCACGAGGTCTTCGCCGTCCAGCCGCAGTGGCGCACCCGGTGCGTTGCAGCGCAGCACGAGGCGGGCCTCGATCTCGCTGCGCTCACGCCCGAGGTCGACGGACAGCTCGACATCGGTGATCGTCCAAGGCGGGGCGGCATAGTCGGAAAGGCGTACGGGCGAGTCGGCTTCGGCGCTCATCGGAAGAATTTGCTGCATGGCAGCGAAGCATAGCGGCTGGACGCCGCCGCGCCGCACCAGAGCGGGCATGACCTTCGGCCCTTCCGCCACCATAATCGGCGCATGCGCCTTCCTCCGCCGTCCGCTGCCGATCCCTTCCGCCCCGATGCGCTGCGCGCCGACGCGGTGCCCACGCTCTCCGATGTGCGCGATGCCGCGGCGCGGATCGCCGGCCTCGCCCACGTGACGCCGGTGCTGCGCTCGCGGTCACTCGACGCGCTGGCCGGATGCGCGCTGTTCTTCAAGGCCGAAAACCAGCAGCGCGCCGGCGCGTTCAAGTTCCGTGGCGCGGCCAACGCCGTGTTCGGGCTCGATGCGACGCAGGCCGCTCGCGGCGTGGTGACGCAGAGCTCGGGCAATCACGGCGCTGCCGTGGCGCTGGCCTGCCGGCTGCGTGGTGTGCCGTGCACCGTGGTGGTGCCGCGTGCCGCCCCTCGCGTCAAGCGCGAGGCCATCGCCCGCAATGGCGCCCGCATCGTCGACTGCGAGGTGGCCCAGTCCGCCCGCGATGCCGCCACCGCACGCGTGCTGGCCGAAACCGGCGGCGAGCTGGTGCATCCGTACAACGACGCCCGCGTGATCGCCGGCCAGGGCACGGCGACGCTGGAGCTGCTCCAGCAGGTGGCGGCCGCCACGGCCGCAGCGCCGGCACTCGATGTGGTGCTGGCACCGCTGTCCGGTGGTGGGCTGATGAGCGGCACCGCCATCGTGGCGAAGGGCATCGACGCGCGCATCGGCACCATCGCCGCCGAACCCGCGGGCGCGGCCGACGGCCACGATTCGCTGAAGAGCGGCGTGCGCGTCACCGGGCGCGCCGCCGACACCATCAGCGACGGACTGCGCGCCGAGCTTGGCCCGCTCACCTTCGCCCTGCTGCGCCAGCACTGCGACGATGTTCTGCTGGTCAGCGATGCCGAGACGGTCGCGGCGATGCGGCTGGTGTGGGAGCGGCTGAAGGTGGTGATCGAACCGAGCGGCGCGGTGCCGCTTGCCGCCGTGCTGAAGCATCGCGAACGTTTCAGCGGCCGCCGCGTCGGCATCATCCTGTCTGGCGGCAACATCGATCTCGATGCCCTGCCGGGCCTGCTGGCCCTCGCGCCGGGCCGATGAATCCGGCCAAGAACCCGCGCCAAGACGCCGAGCCGCGCGGGCGGCCTGCGTGGCGCCGACGGCTCAGCGTTTCCGTATCGTGAGCCGGTCGGCCGGGAAGGTGGCGATATCGACGCCATGCTCGCGCCGCGCTGCGCCGGGCGGCGGCGCCCAGGCCATCGCGGTGACGACCTCCCAGGTGCTCGGCAGCAGGCCATCGCGGCGCTGCGCCTCGTAGGCCGCGGCGACGGCCCGGTGGCGACTGCGGCCACTCAGGCCGCGCGGGCGGTCGGGGCGCGCGTCGGTGGCGCCGATGGCTTTCAGCTCGCGCATCAGCGCCGGGGTGTCGGCGTAGGTGAGCGTGTAGGTGTCGCGTTCGATCACCGGATTGCGGAACCCCTGCGCGATCAGCGCATCGCCCACCTGCTGGATCGCCGCGAACGCCGACAGCGGCGGCGGCAGCGCGTTCTGCGCGTAGGCCTCGCGCAGCTCGATCAGCGTGGCCGGGCCGAAGGTGCTGAACAGCAGCAGCCCGCCCTCGCGCATCACCCGGCGCAGTTCGGCAAGTGCCCGCGGCAGATCGGCCACCCACTGCAGGCACAGGTTCGAGAACACCAGATCGAAGGCGGCGTCGGCGAAGGGCAGCGCCTGCGCATCGCCCTGCACGGTGTGGATCGGCCGCCAGAAGCGCGATTTCGCGCGCGCCTCGCGCAGCATCGGCAGGGCGAGGTCCATCGCGACGACGTCGCTCTTGCGGCCCCACCTCGCTTTCAATGCCGCCGCTGCGCTGCCGGGCCCGCTGCCGAGGTCGAGCACGCGCGCCGGCACGCGGTCATCGAGGTAGCCGAGCTGTTCGAGCAGCCGTGATTCGACCTCGCGCTGCAGCGCCGCGGCCTGGGTGTAGGTGCTCGCCGCGCGGCCGAAGGCGTGGCGCACGGCGCGGGCATCGAAGGGGCTCATGCGATCAGCCGCCGAGGGGCGGCGCAGCGGCGGCTCATGGCGGGCACTCTGCCGCGAAGGCCGTGAGCGCGCCGGCGACGGCCGCGGGTTCGGTGAGGAAAGGCGCGTGGCCGGCATGATCGAACTGCTGGAAGCGCGCGCCGGGCGCGAGCGCCGCGGCGGCTTGCATGGCCCGCGGGCTCACCAGCCGGTCGCGGCGGCCGGCCAGCCACAGGCTGGGCATCGGCAGTGCGGGCAGCAGCGCACGCAGGTCGCTCGACTGCAGCAGGTGCAGGCCCTCGTGCAGCGCGCGCGGCGCGGGCTCGCCACGCGCGAACAGCGCATCGCGCAGGAAGCGCAGTTCGTCGCGCAGCTGCGCCGAGCCCTGCGCCTCGAGCATCAGGAAGCGATCCAGCGTGCCGCGGTAGTCGCGGCCGAGCTCGGCGCCGAACTGGGCGAACACGCGGCCGTCCATGCCGTCGGGCCAGTCCGCTGCCGCGACGAAGCGCGGGCTCGCGGCGATCAGGCCAAGCCCACGCAGGCGCGACGGGTGGCGGGCGGCGAGCGTCATCGCCAGCAGACCGCCCAGCGACCAGCCGACGACGAGCGCGCGCGACGAGGCGTCAAGCAGCTCGACCAGGGCGTCGGCGACCGCGTCGAGCGCCAGCGGCAGCGCGCTGTCGCGGCTGCCGCCGTGACCCGGCAGATCGACGCGGATGATCTCGAAGTGCGCTGCCAGCGCTGTCACCAGCGGCGCGAACACGCCGCCATGCATGGCCCAGCCGTGCAGCAGCAGCAGCGCCGGGCCGTGCCCGACGCGCTCGACATGCAGCGCGTTCATGGCCGGGCGTCGAGGCCGTCGAGGCAGGCCGCCAGCGCCTCGACCAGGGCATCGACCTCGGCCTCGGCGTGCGCCGCGGTGAGGGTGATGCGCAAACGCGCCTTGCCGTCGGGCACGCTGGGCGGACGGATCGGGGCCACCCAGAAGCCGTGCTGTTCGAGCACACGCGCCACCGCCAGCGCACGCGAGTTGCCGCCCAGCACCACCGGCTGGATCGGCGTGTTCGATTCCAGCACCGGCAGGCCGTGACGCAGCGCGCCACGGCGGAACCGCGCCACCAGCGAGGCCAGCTTGGCGCGACGCCAGCCCTGCGTGCGCAGCGCCTCGAGGTTGGTGCCCATCGCCGCCGCGAGTGCCGGCAGCGCCGCGGTGGTGAACACGTAGGGCCGCGCGCTCTGCAGCAGGTGCTCGATCAGCGCGGTCGCGCCGAACACCAGTGCGCCCTGCCCACCGAAGGCCTTGCCCAGCGGTGCGACCAGCACCGGCACATCGCGCGCCGAGAGTCCCGCCGCGGCCGCGGCACCACGCCCCTCGGGACCCAGCACGCCAACGCCATGCGCCTCGTCGACCATGAACAGCGCGTGCTCGGCGCTGGCCGCCAGCGCCAGTTCGCGCAGCGGAGCGAGATCGCCGTCCATGCTGAAGACGCTGTCGCTGGCGAGCACCGCGGCGGCCTCGGGCATCGACTGCAGTTGCCGCAACGCGGCGCCGAAATCACGGTGCGGGTAGCGCTTCAGCTCGGCCCCGGCCAGCCGCGCGCCATCGAGCAGGCAGGCGTGGTTGAGCTTGTCCTGCACGCACAGATCGCCCGCTTCGAGCAGGGCCTGCAGCACGGCGAGGTTCGCGGTGTAGCCGCTGGGAAAGAACAGCGCGCGATCGAAGCCCATCCACTCGGCGGCGTCGCGCTCGAAGCGCGCATGTGCCGAGTGGTGGCCGCTGACCAGTGCCGATCCGCCGCTGCCCACCCCGTGCCAGGCCGCCGCCTCCTGCAAGGCGCTGACCGCGTCGAGCGAGCCAGCGAGGCCGAGGTAGTCATTGCTGCAGAAGTTGACCAGCGGCACGCCGTCGACCACCACCCGCGCCCCCTCCACGCGCTCCACCGTGCGACGACGGCGCTGCGCATCGCTGCGCGCACGGCTGGCCTGGGCGACGGCGAGGCGCTCGTTCCAGCGCGGTCGCGTCATCGGCTCAGGCCGCCTTCGTCGCCGGGCAGGCGATGTCGGCATGCACCGTGGTCGACTCCTCGACCACCGCCATCGGCTTCAGGCCGAGCCGCGCGAACAGGGCCTGGTCGGCCTCGACATCGGGGTTGCCGGTGGTCAGCAGCGTCTCGCCGTAGAAGATCGAGTTGGCGCCAGCCACGAAGCACAGCGCCTGCAGCTCGTCGCTCATCCCGTTGCGACCGGCCGAGAGCCGCACCATCGAGGCCGGCATCATCAGCCGCGCCACGGCGATCGTGCGCACGAACTCGAACGGGTCGAGCAGCGCGGTGCCGTGCAGCGGCGTGCCTTGGACTTGGACGAGGCGGTTGATCGGCACCGAGCCCGGATGCTCGGGCAGGTTGGCCAGCGTCTGCAGCAGGCCGGCGCGCTGCTCGCGCGTCTCGCCCATGCCGACGATGCCGCCGCAGCAGGTCTTGAGCCCCGCATCGCGCACCGCTTCGAGCGTGTCGAGGCGGTCCTGGTACTCGCGGGTCTTGATCACATCGCCGTAGAACTCCGGCGCGGTGTCGAGGTTGTGGTTGTAGTAGTCCAGCCCGGCCGCGGCCAGCGTGCGCGCCTGATCGGGCTTGAGCATGCCCAGCGTCGCGCAGGTCTGCAGGCCGAGCGCG
>DMHI01000024.1 GCA_003449515.1 Lysobacteraceae bacterium
GTGCACGAAGGCGTGCTGACGATGGAGTTCAAGGGCAGCGCCGACGACCTCGCGCGCATCTGCCACGCGCATCCGTCGATGAGCGAGGCCGTGCACGACGCGGCGATGGCCCTGCACAAGCGGGCGATCCACAAGGTCAACTGACGGCATGATCCCCGCCTCTTTCCCCGCCTTCCGCATCCACAGCGATGCCGCCGGCTACCGCAGCGGCGTCGAGTCGGTCGCGCTTGATGCGCTGTCGCCCGGCGAGATCGTCATCCGATCCGCGTTCTCGTCGGTCAACTACAAGGACGCGTTGGCCGGCAGCGGCAAGGGGAAGATCCTCCGGCAGTTCCCGCTCATCGGCGGCATCGACGTTGCCGGCCATGTGGTGCAGAGCCGCGACCCGGCGTTCAAGGAGGGCGACGCCGTGCTGTGCACCGGCTGCGGGCTTTCCGAGACGCGCGATGGCGGCTACGCGGCTTACGCGCGACTGGAATCGCGCTGGGCGATCCCGCTGCCCGTCGGTCTCGATCTGCGCGAATCGATGATCCTCGGCACCGCCGGATTCACTGCGGGCTTGGCCCTCCTGCGGATGCAGGACAACCGCCAGACGCCTGATCTCGGCCCGCTCGCCGTCACCGGAGCGACCGGCGGCGTTGGCAGCCTCGCCATCACGATCTTCAGCAAAGCCGGCTACGCCGTGCACGCGATCAGCGGCAAGGCCGAGCAGGCCGAGTGGCTGCGCTCGCTCGGCGCTGCCGAAGTGCTGGGCCGCGACGCCCTCGCTAGCACCAGGCCAATGGACGCCGCACGCTTTGGCGGCGGGCTGGACAACGTCGGCGGCGCGATGCTGCACGCGCTGCTGGCGCACACCGCACCCTACGGCAATGTCGCCACCGCCGGTCTTGCTGCAACGCACGATCTGGCCACCACGGTGATGCCCTTCATCATCCGCGGCGTGTCCCTGCTCGGCGTGGCCTCGGCCGGCACCGCGCGCGACCTGCGCGATGAGGTCTGGCGTCGCCTTTCGTCGGACTGGAAGCCCGCCTGTCTGGACCGGATCGCCACCCGCGAAGTGGCCCTGGACGGCCTGCCGGCGGTGTTCGACGACATGCTGGCCGGCGGTTCGCGCGGCCGGACCGTGGTCAGGCTCTGAATCCCGAGCGGCCGGAACGACCGCCGATCCGCACCGACCGCGCGCAACGTGATGGGCGTCTTGCCCGATCGATGGCCGGCGCGCATACAATCCGCGGCGAACTACCGGAGATCTCCATGGCACGTATCCTGATCGTCGACGACTCGCCGTCGCAGCTCGTCAGCATGAAGCGCATCGTCGAAAAGCTCGGCCACGAGGCCCTGACCGCCGAGGATGGTGCCGCCGGCGTGGAGGTCGCCAAGGCGCAGCGGCCCGACCTGATCCTGATGGACGTGGTGATGCCCAACCTCAACGGCTTCCAGGCCACCCGCGCCATCTCGAAGGACCCGGACACCGGCCACATCCCGATCATCCTCGTCACCACGAAGGACCAGGAAACCGACAAGGTCTGGGGCATGCGCCAGGGCGCCAAGGCCTACATCACCAAGCCGTTCACCGATGCCCAGCTTGCCGAGGCCATCAGCGGCGCGCTGGGCGGCTGAAGGCGGGGACGCCGCCGCCGCGCACCGCGCCGGCAGGCCGCGACACGAGGCCCCGCACTGCGGGGCTTCGTCGTCTCAGGGCCCGACGTTGTCGCCGAAGGCCAGCGCCATCTGCCGGTACAGCGAACGCTGCGCCTCGGTCTCGGGCCTCGGCGCGGTGATCTCGATCTCGACGATCTGATCGCCGGGCGGCGTGCCGGGCAGGCCGCGACCGCGCAGCCGCAGCTTCATGCCCGCGTCGGAGTCCTTCGGGATCTTCAGCTCCACCGGCCCACCGAGCGTGGGCACCGCGGCGGTGTGCCCCAGCACCGCATCCCAGGGCGCGAGTGGCAGCACGAACAGCACGTTGCGGCCGTCCACCTCGAACTGCGGGTGCGGCGCATAGTCGATCTCGAGCAGCAGGTCGCCGCCGCCCGACGCCTTGCCAGCGAGGCGGATCACCTGGCCCACGCGGATGCCGGCCGGCACCTTGACCTCGAAGGCACGGCCATCCACCTCGATGCGCTGCAGGCCACCGGCATACGCGATCTCGAGCGGAATCGCGAGGGCATAACGCTGGTCGCCGCGCGGTGCGGCGCGCGCCCGTGCGCCAGCGCCGGCCGCACCCCGCTGCCGCGCCTTGGCACCGAAGAAGGCCTCGAAGAAGTCGCTGAAAGCCCCATTGCCCGGATCACCGCCCAAGCCACCCGCGCCACCGAAGCCCCCGGCCCCGCCAAAACCCGGCGGCGCGCGGAACTCCTCTCCGGCCCGGTAGCCGCCGGCGCGCATCGCGTCGTACTGCGCGCGCTTGTCCTTGTCGCGCAGCACCTCGTAGGCCTCGTTGATGGCCTTGAAGCGGTCTTCCGCGCCCTTTTCCTTGCTGACATCGGGGTGGTAGCGGCGCGCCAGCCGACGGAAGGCCTGCTTGATCTCCGCATCGCCGGCGCCGGCCTCGACGCCGAGCACCGCGTAGTAGTCTTTGAATTCCATCGTGCGAGCTTATGCGAGCCGCGGCCAAGGCGGAACGCCGCCGTCACGTCGTCGGACTACGCTCGGCCTCCCTTGTCCGGGATGCCCGCCCATGACCATCGCGATCGGCGACACCATCCCCCACGCCACGCTCAACGCCCTCGACGACGGCGTGTAGCGGGCTATGTGGAGCGACTCGCCGCGTTCAAGGCCCGTGGTATCGATGTCGCCTGCATGGCCGTCAACGACGCCTTCGTGATGGACGCCTGGGCGAAAACGCAGAACGTGCCGGAGGGGCTGCGGATGCTCGCCGACGGCAACGGTCATCTGGCCCGCGCGCTCGGCCTCGAACTCGACGCCACCGCGTTCGGCATGGGCCTGCGCTGCAAGCGCTTCGCGCTCTACGCCGAGGACGGCGTGGTGAAGCAACTGCACATCGAAGCGCCCGGCGAGTTCAAGGTGTCGGCCGCCGACTACGTGCTCGAGCACCTGCCGGACTGATCGTCAGACCGGCTCGCGCGGTGGCGGCACGACCGGGGGCGCGCCTGCCGGCATGCGCCGACCGGGTTCACCTTCGAACCGCTCGGCCTCGAGCCACTGCGCATGCTTCAGGAAGGCGTAGAACGCCATCACCACCGCGGCGATGAAGCCCGCCCAGCCATCGAGGTACTGGCGCTTCAGCACGTAGGCGCGGAAGAACGCGAACGGTGGATACACCAGCATCATCCACGGCCGCGCCGCGCCATGCCGCGCGCGTTTGCCCGCCACCATGCCCGCGGCGTAGGCGGTGACTTTCGCGACCTTGGTGCGGATGCTGGTTTCGCCGAAATGGTAAAACGCGCCGCGCAGTCGCTCCACCGGCCCATCGACGCGTGGCGCCGCGTGCACCGGCAGATCGTCGATGGCGCCGCGCGTCTTGTCGAACAGGCGCAGGAAGCGGTTGTGCCGCACGCGCGGATGGCTCATGCGCCAGAACAACTGCTCGTGGCGCGGCAGCGTGTAGCCGGCGGCCTTCGGGACCGCGGCCAGCAGCGCACGGATCTCGGCCTGGGCATCGCTCGAGAGCATCTCGTCGGCGTCGAGCAGCAGCACCCAGCGATGCGCGGTGAGCTCGAGCGCGCGCTGCTTCTGCCGGCCATAGCCGAGGAACGGCTGCTGCGCGATCCGCGCGCCGAAGCGCTGCGCGATGTCGAGGGTGGCGTCGGTGCTGCCGGAATCGAGCACAACGATCTCGTCGGCCCACGCCACCGATGCGAGGCAGGCCTCGAGCGTGCGCGCGTTGTCGAGCGTGGTGACGAAGACCGAGAGCGGGGTCATCGCGCCGGTCGCGGCAGCAGGATCGCGGGGACGGTGGACGGCGGCAGCCTCATGGCGCGACGCCGGCCTCCTCGTCGCGGCGCACCGCCGGCAGCCCGGCGGCCAGCCGCGTCGCCGCAGCCACCCGATGTGCCGGCAGCATGTGCATGACGAGATCGGCCATGTCGAGCCCGAAACCGCGGCCCTGCGAGCGGGTCACGGTGCCGAGGTCGATGTCGACGAAACCCATCGGCCGGCCTTCGGCATCGAAGGCGAGGCCCGGCATTCCATCGACCAGCAGGGAACTGCGCGGCACCCGCGTTTCGCCGAGGATCATCCCCGGCCGCACCAGCGGCACCGCGCCCCACTCGTCCGACGTGCGCAGCAGGGTGTAGAACACCCGTCCCGGCACAGGCTGGGCCACATCAGCGAAGTCGACGTAGGGCTGCCCGCTGGCGTCACGCACGCGCAGCCAGGCCAGACCCAGCCCGGTGTCGCGGGTGACGAGATCGGCCACGCGCCATTCGTCGGAGCCTTGCAGGCGCACGCGGAAATCACTCGAACTGGCGACGATCGGGCCCTCACCGCCCTGCGGATTCAGCGCGCCGACATCGACACTGACCGCACGCGCCGACACCAGCACGAGGCCGTCGGCACTGACCAGCACGCCTTGAGTGCGGTCCTCGTTGCGCTGCTCCTGTCCACCGGCCGACAGCGTGATCACGTACTTCACCGCCACGATGGCCGGAGCGCGCTGCTCGACGAGGAGGCGGTAGGTGTCGGCGTAGTCGTCGCGATCGGCGCCCGCACCGGCGCCCGCACCGGCGTCCGCGGCGGCGCTCGGGATGGCGGGGAACAACAGCGCGAGCACGGTGGCCAGCGCGGCGGCAGTGGCGGACAGGGCCCGCATCAGGGCGTCTCCGGGAT
>DMHI01000055.1 GCA_003449515.1 Lysobacteraceae bacterium
CCCCCCCCCCCGCCGCTCCGCTGCCCGGCGCGGGACGCGCTCAGCCGCGCGGGTGGTGCGTGGCGTGCAGGCGTTTCAAACCCTCGCGGGCGACCTGCGTGTAGATCTGCGTGGTCGACAGGCTGCTGTGGCCGAGCAGCATCTGCACCACGCGCAGATCGGCGCCGCGATTCAGCAGATGGGTGGCGAAACTGTGGCGCAGGCCGTGCGGCGTGACCCTCGCCGGATCGACACCGGCGATCACCGCCATCGCCTTCAGACGGGCCCAGAAGCGTTGCCGCGTCAGGGGCTCGCCACGGGCGTCGAGGAACAGCCGGGGCTGCGCGCGACCGCGCTCGCCAGCCGCCAGCGCGAGCACCGGACGGCTTTCGGCGAGGTAGCGCTCGAGCCAGTGCTGCGCCTCGGCACCGATCGGCAGCACGCGCTCCTTGCCGCCCTTGCCCTGCACGCGCAGCGCGCCCTGGCGCAGATTGAGCGCCAGCGTCGGCAGGGTCACCAGCTCGGTCACCCGCAGGCCGGTGGCGTACATCAACTCGAGCATCGCACGCTCGGCAACCCCGGCCGGCTGGTCCAGATCGGGCGCATGGATCAGGGCCTCCACCTCCGATTCGGCAAGGGCGCGGGGCAGCGGGCGGGGCAGCCGGGGCCGCTCCAGCAGGGCGCTGGGATCGACCGCCACCCGACCCTGGCGCAGCGCGTCGGCGTAGAAGGCGCGCAGGCTGGACAGCAGCCGGGTCGTGCTGCGCGCCGCGTAGCCCTGGCCGCTGCGCCACTGCAGCAGCGCATACAGCGCCGCGCGATCGGCCGCGAGCAGCGCACCCACGCCGGCATCCGCGCCGGGTGTCCGCGCCGCCAGCCACGCCGCCGCGCGCTCCAGGTCGGTGCGGTACGCGGCCTGCGTCGCCCGCGCGCTGCCGGTTTCGGCCCAGTGCCGACGCAGGAAGGCCGCGATGTCGCGGCGATCGGCGGCGGGAGCCTCGGTGGGGTCGGCGGGGGTCATGGCGGCACTGTAGCGAAGCGCCCCGCTATCCTTCGCTCATGGATCGACCCGCACACCTCGGCTGGCGCCTGCTGGCCCTCGTCTACGACCTCTTCCCGGCGTTCGCACTGACCATCGCCTACGGCGCGCTGATCACCGGGGTGGCGGCACTGGCCGGTCAGCCCGACCTCAGCGATCTGCGCTGGTTCAAGCCGCTGAACGCCCTCGGACTGTGGGCCGCCGTGGGTGCCTATTTCGTGCTCAGTTGGGCCCGCGGCGGGCAGACCCTGGGCATGCGCCCCTGGGCGCTGCGCGTGGTCGGCGACGACGGCGCGCCCGCGGCGCGAGCCGCCCTGCTGAAGCGCTATGCCTGGGCCACGCTGCCCGCGGTGGCGGTGATCGGCCTGGCGGGGCTGGTGCCGTGGAACGATGCCCGCCTGCCCTTCGGCGTGGCGGCGGCGGTGGCCGTGCTGGGATGGCTGTGGGCGGCGATCGACCGCGACCGTGCACCGCTGCACGACCGCCTCTCGCGCACCCGGCTCGTCCGCCGCGTCAACGCCGCCTGAGCCACCAGGCACCCAGCGCCACCAGCGCCAGCGCCGGCACGATGTAGGCCAGCGCGATCGACAGCCCGTAGGCCTTCGCCAGGTTCACCAGCATCGGCTGCAGCAGCCGGGCCACCAGCGCGAACACGATGCCCACGAACAGGCGCTGGCCGAATCCACCGCTGCGGCGCTGGCCGAACGCGAATGGAATGGCGGCGAAGACCAGCGCCAGCGTCGTGAGCGGGTAGGTGAGGCGGCCCCAGTAGGCCTCGCGCAGGGTCGCGGCGTCGAGGGCGTTGCGTGTGAGCTGGTCGATCTGCGCGCCGATCGCACGGGTTGCGAGGTGATCGGGGCGCTGCAGGCTGGCCTCGATCACGCCCGGTTTGAGCGCGCTGGCCCAGACCTGCTGATCGAAGCGTTCGACCGCGACGCTGCGGGCGTCGAAGCTGGTGCGGCGCACATCGCGCAGGAGCCAGCCGCGCTGTTCGTCGTACTCGGCTTCGGCCGCCTCCTGGATCCATGCCAGCCGTCCGTGCGGATCGAAGGCGTGCACGGTGACGCCCTCGAACACCAGCACGGTGCGACCCTCGACCGATCGGCGCGCCCCACCGCGGGCGTTGAACACCTCATGGCCCTCGCGGGCCCACACCTCGCCACCGCCGGCCAGCGAAACGTCGCGCTGCATCGCCTCCAGTTTCAGCACATGCGCGCGGCGCTCCATGCCCGGCACCACCGATTCCATCGCCAGCATCAGTGGGAGCACCAGCGCGGCCACCACGGCCAGCGTGACCGCGGCGATGCGCCAGGGCGACAGCCCGGCCGCGCGCAAGGCCACCAGCTCCGAGCGCGCGGCGTGGCCACCGAGCGCGAGGACGGCGCCGATCACCGCCCCCATCGGGAAGTTCTCGTAGGCCCGACGCGGCACCTGCAACGCGAGGTGGAGCAGCGCGGTGGCGAGGTTGTACTCGCCCTGGCCGAGATCGTCGATCTGGTTGAGCAGCGCGCCGATCATCGCGAACCCGGTGAGCACCAGCCAGGTCGCCAGCACCGCCAGCAGCACCGAACGGCCGATGAGGCGCTGGTGGACCGCGAGAGCGATCATGCGCGCGCCTCGCGCGGTGTCGCCGGGCGTCGCGGCGGCTCGCCATCACGCGCGATCAGCCACGCCGCCGCCGCCAGTGCCGGCAGCAGCAGCCACCACAGGCCGAGCAGCATCGGAATCTGGCCACTGCCCAGCCAGGCCTTGCCGAGCACCAGCAGGTTCATGCCGAAGGCGTAGGCCAGCACCGCGAGGATCAGCCGGCCGTAGCGCGCCTGCCGTGGCGGGCTGCGCGCCAGCGGCAGCGCCAGCAGGGCCAGCACCAGTGCGAACACCGGCACGGCGATGCGGTAGTGGAACTCGGCGCGCGCGCGTGGCGTGGCGGTCGGGGTGACCAGCGCCAGCGTCGGCCGTCCGGCGAGCGGGTCGCCGCGGCCCGCTTCCGGGTCGGGCAGCCGCACCTCGTTGACCTCGAAACGCTGCAGACGGAAATCGCGCTGGCCCGGCTGTCCTTCAACGCGGAAACCGTCGCGCAGGCGCAGGAATCGACCGCCGCCATCGATGAACATCTCGCCCTCGACCGCGGTGATCACGTCGACCCGCTCGCCGCGACGCATCTGCACGAACAGTCGCGTGAACTCGCGCCCATCGGGGGAAAGGCCGCCCACGAACACCACCCCGTGGCCGCCCGGCAGGGCCATGAAGCGTCCGGCCTCCAGCCCGGCAACGAGGAAGCTGCGGTTGGCCTCGTTCACCGCGGCCCGCGCCGTGCGTTCGGCCAGCGGGCCCAGCCACAGCACGCACAGCGCCACCAGCGCCACCACCGGCACGGCCACCACCAGCAGCGGGCCCAGCAGTTGCCGCGGCCCCTGGCCCAACGCGAACAGCGCCGCCATCTCGCTGTCGCGGTACAGCCGGCCAACGCCCATGATCAGCCCGATGAACAGGCCCAGCGGCAGCACCATCGGCAGGAACACGACGATGCGCAGGCCGAGCTGCGAGAGCAGCAGCGGCGCCGGGACGCGGCCACGCGCGATCTCGGAAACGAGGTCGGCGAACACGCCGCCCAGGCTCACCAGCAGCAGCACGACCAGGGTCGCGCCGGTGCTCGCGGCAAGCTGTCGCACCAGGTAACGCTGCAGGGTCGTCAAAAGGGTTCTCGCACGGGATCGATTACACTCGCGGCCCCTCGCTGGCACCGCGTCTGCGCTGCCGGCGCCAAGCCCCGACCCGCTCCACCGGCCGCGCCGGTGGGCCGCACATTCTACGGAAACTCCCGATGGCACTCGAATTCGACCTGAACCCCGCCGCCGCCGCCGGCCTCACCACCGATGCCGTGATCATCGGCGTGTTCGCCGACGGCACGCTGTCGCCCAGCGCGCAGGCGATCGACGCCGCCAGCGCGGGCCGTCTCGCCGCCCTGCACGCCCGCGGCGACTTGCCGGGCAAGACCGGCCGCGTCAGCGTACTCACCGACCTGCCCGGCGTCACCGCCCCGCGCCTCGTCGTGGTGGGCCTGGGCGAGGCGGCCAAGTTCAACGCGGCCGCCTACCAGAAGGCCATCGGCGACGCCGTCCGCGCGGTCAAGGCCACGCCGGCCAAGCACGCCCTGCTGACGCTCTCCGAGCTCGCCATCGAGGGCCGCGACGCGGGCTTCGCCATCGAGCAGGCCGTGGCCTGCGCCGACCACGCCGCCTACCGCTACACCGCCACCCGCAAGGCCGGCCCGGCCCCGGACCTCGCAGCACTCTCAATCACCGGCGATGACGCTGCGGCACTCGATCGTGGCAAGGCGATTGCCGCCGGCACCGAACTGGCCCGCGAACTGGGCCACCTGCCGCCGAACATCTGCAACCCGGCCTACCTCGCCAGCGTCGCGCGCACCATCGCCGC
>DMHI01000054.1:0-11526 GCA_003449515.1 Lysobacteraceae bacterium
GATGCGCGTGCTCATTCGACGACGGCGGCAGGCCGCCGGGGTGGGACGGGTGGGGTGGGCCGAGGGGGTCGCGTCGGCGGCGTGGTCAGGCGTGCGCATGGCGGGGTCCGGGTCGGAAGGCGGTGTTCGCTCTGTCTACCGGAAATCCGGCCTGCGGGCTATCGCCGCGGCGGCGGGCCACCCCTTCAGCGGCCGCTCGACGCGCTCGCCACCCGGGCGTCTGGGTCGAGCGCCGCCCGCAGCCGGGCGCGCACCGCGTCATTGCGCAGCCGCTGCAGCGGCGNNGCCGCGCAGGTCGGCGGCATCGGCATCGCGCCGGGGGCGAACATCAACTACGTCACCGGCCACGCGGTGTTCGAGGCCACGCACGGCACCGCGCCGAAGTACGCCGGCCAGGACAAGGTCAACCCGGGCTCGGTCATCCTCTCCGGCGAGATGATGCTGCGCTACATGGGCTGGACCGAAGCCGCCGACGCCATCATCAAGGCGATGGACGGCGCGATCGGCAGCAAGCGCGTCACCTACGACTTCGCCCGCCTGATGGAGGGCGCGACGGAAGTGAAGTGCAGCGAGTTCGCCGACGAGATCATCAAGCACCTCTGATCACGGTCGTCGACGCGAGGCCGTCGAAGAGCGAGGCCGTCGAGGACCCGTCGGCGAGCGGAAAGGCTTCGGCGCGTGGCCCTCCCGCATCAGTCGCGGGATACCTCGCGTTGAGGTCCGCCCTTGGGCGCGGATGGTGTTTCCGGCCCGACGACGGCACGCAGCCGGGCCCGAACCACGTCGTTGCGCAGCCGCTGCAGCGGCGCCGCGCCGCCGGAGGCCATCAGCTCGACGTCGAACGCGTCGGCGCGCGCCAGCGCCTCGGCGTGTCGGCCGTGCGCCTCGTCGAGCCCGATGCGTCGTCGCGTCCACTCGTGCCGGTCGCGCATGCGGTGCGCATCGGCCGGCACGCGAACGGCGGCCAGGGCGGCCTCCGCCTCGTCGAGGCGCCCCGCGGCGGCCAGCCATTCCACGTGGGCCAGCTCGGTGCGGATGCGATCGCTGGCATCGGCGGGACTCTCGGCCCGGTGGTGCGCGAGCAGAGGGGCCAGGTAGCGCCCGGCCTCGTCGAGTTGGCCCATCCGCGTGAGCAGGCGCGCCACGTTGGCCCGGCTGCGCAGCACCATGACGTCGTTGGCCGGCAGGCGCGCCTCGCGGATTGCCAGCGAGCGCCGCGCCAGCGGTTCGGCGGCGGCGAAATCGCCGCGGTCCTCGAGCAGGGCGGCGAGGTTGTTCAGGCGGATCGCCGACGCGAGGCTGTCGGCGCCGCTGCTGTCCGCCTCCAGCGCCACCGACGCGCGGTAGTGCTCCTCGGCCTCGGCGAGGCGCGCGAGGTCGTGCAGGGCGTTGGCGATCTCGTTGTGCGCGTTGGCGACATGGCCGCTGTCGTCGCCATACACCTCCCGGGCCAGGGCGAGCGAGGCCTGCATCCACGGCACCGCCTCGGCGGTCCGCCCGGCCTGCATCCGGCTGGCGCCGATGCCGGCCATCGCCGTCTGCCGCGACGGCCCGCCCTGCGCGCCTTGCGCCTCGGCCACCGCCATGGCCTCGAAGTACACGGCCTCGGCCTGGTCGAAACGCTCGGCGAGGCGGTGCACGCGGGCGAGGTTGTTGAGCGTCACGGCGAACTCGAGCGGCGCGGCGTCGATCCGCTCGCGGCGCAGCGCCAGCGCGGCTTCCAGCGCGGCCTGCGCGCGCCCGAGGTCGCGCACGGCGGTGTAGGCGAGGCCCAGATGGTTCTGCGCATCGGCGATCGCCTCGGGGCGGTGGTCGCCCGCCGCGAGGCGCAGGGCCTCGGCGCGCTCCGCCAGCGCCACCGCCTCCTGTCCGCGGCCGCTGTTGCCCACCAGCGTGGACAGGTCCTGCAGGGCCCTGACGGCCTGCAGCGGCCGGTCGACGTCGGGCGAGGTGAACAGGTCGATGGCCTGCCGGAGCATCGGCTCGGCGCGGGTGTCCTGCCCGAGATTTCGGTAGGCGTTGCCGATCGCCAGCAGCAGCTCCGCGCGCACCGCGGGCCGATCCTTCAGCTCTGTGGCGATGCGCTCCGCCCCCGCGTCGAGCACATCGCGCGCGCTGGCCTTGCCGGCGGCCGCCGTTTCGCGCGGGTTGGCGGCGGCGAAGGCCTCGACGAGGAAGCGCGCCGTCGCCTCGGCCGTGTCGGCGGCCTCGCGCGCGCGATCGCGCTCGACGGCCAGCTGCACGGTGAAGGCGCCGACGAGCAGGGCGCCGCCCGCGGCCACCGCCACGCCGCGCCGGTAGCGGCGCAGGAACAGCCGCGCCCGGCGCGGCAGCGTCGCCGGGCGCGCGCGGGTCGGCAGGTGCTCGCCGCGCCGCGCGAGGTCGGCGCGGAGCGCCCCCACGTCGGCATAGCGCTTGGCCGGGTCGAGCGCCGTCGCCATTGCGACGATGGCGTCGAGGTCCCCGCGCAGCTCGCGCGTCCAGCCCAGCGCCGCGCGCCGCGCGAAGGTCGACGGCGCACGAGTAGGCACCGCGGCGTCCGACGCCGTGCGGCCCATCGGCGCGTCGGCCAGCATCTCGGCGAGGATCACGCCGAGCGAGAACACATCGCTGGCCACGCCCGGTGTGCGCCCCTGCAGCTGCTCGGGGCTGGCGTAGCCCGGCGTGCAGAAGCGCGGCGCGTCGCTGGCTCCGGCGTCGTCGCTGGCGGGGAGCGATGCGGCGCCGGCCCAGCGGGCGATGCCGAAATCCAGCAGCACCGGGCTGCCGTCGGGCCGCACCAGCACATTGTGCGGCTTGAGATCGCAGTGCACCACGAGCTGCCGGTGCGCGTAGGCCACGGCGTCGCACAGGCGGTCGAACAGCGCCAGCCGCGCGTCGAGTCCGGGTGCGGCCTCGGCCAGCCAGCGGTCGAGCGCGACGCCATCGACGTACTCCATGACGAGGAAGGGCTGGCCCATCGGCGTGGTGCCGCCGTCGTAGAGCCGGGCGATGCCCGGATGCACCAGCCCGGCCAGCAGCGCGCGCTCGGCGTCGAGTTGGCGCGCCGCCTCGGCATCGGCCTGGCGGCGCAGGATCTTCAGCGCCACCCGCTGCCGGAACAGGCCGTCGTCGCGCTCGGCGACGAACACCGCGCCCATGCCGCCGGCACCCAGCCGCGCGCGCAGCGTCCAGTGCCCGATGCGGTCGCCTTCGGCCAGCTCCTCGCCATCCAGGCGCGCCACCAGTGTGTGCAGGGGTTGCAGCGCGCTGGCGAAGGCCTCGGTCTGCGCGCCCACCAGCGCCATCACCTCCTCGCGCAGGCGGACGTCGTCGGTCAGCTCGGCCAGCCGCGCCTCGCCCGCGTCCGGGGGCAGGTCGCAGACCGCCTCGAACAGCGCGCGCACCTGCGCCCAGCGCGCGGTGGTTACGTCAGCGCCCGGTTCAGCCATGCCTTCGCCAGCCTCAGGTCGCCGTAGACCGCAGGCGCCGGGACGCCGGCGGCCGGCGACAGCGTCAGGTCAGGGAGTTTCGTCACGTCGGCGGCCGGCATCAGCATGGGCGCGGAGTCGGGGCGTGGGGTGGGCGACCGGCGCACTATGCCAGCGCCTTGCCGCCTTCGTAACGCGGGGCTGCGCACCCTTGCGTCTCTTAACGCCACGAGGTTCGCCGATGCGTCGCACCCTGCTCAGTCTCGCCCTGCTCGCCGCCGCTGCCGCCTTGCCGCTGGCGGCGCATACCTCGGGCGGAAAGCCCGCCGCCGCGCCGGCCGCTGCGGTGCCCGCCGTCGACCCCGCGCTTGCCGCCGCCATCGCCGCCGACACCCGCACCCCGGCCAATGCGGCGCGCGACCGCTTCCGCCATCCGGCCGAGACGCTCACGTTCTTCGGTATCACCCCGGCGATGACCGTCGTCGAGGTCAATCCGGGCAGCGGCGCGTGGTGGACCGAGATCCTCGCCCCGTGGATCAAGCAGGGCGGCGGCACCTACATCGCCGCCATCCCCGATCCGGCCGCGGCCACGTCCGAGCGCGCCCGCGAGTACTTCACCGGCGAAAACGCCAAGCTGCGCGAAAGGCTCGCCGGCCAGCCGGCCAAGTTCGATGCCGTGACCCTGCGTGAAGTGAGCGCCGCCGCGCCGGTGTACGGCGCCCCCGGCTCGGCCGACGCGGTGCTGACCTTCCGCAACCTGCACGGCTGGATCCGCAACGACATCGCCGACGAGCAGATGGCGGCGTTCTTCGCCGTGCTGACGCCGGGCGGCGTGCTCGGCGTCGAGCAGCACCGCGCGTCCGCCGACGTGCCGCGCGAGCAGATCAACGGCTACGTGTCGGAGGCGCAGGTGATCGCGCTGGCCGAGGCCGCCGGCTTCATGCTCGAGGCGCGCAGCGAGATCAATGCCAATCCGAAGGACGACCGCGATCACCCCAATGGCGTCTGGACCCTCCCGCCCACTCTCAACGTGCCGGCAGGCGAAGACAAAGCGGTCTACGAGGCCATCGGCGAGTCCGACCGGATGACCCTCAGATTCCGCAAGCCGAAGGCCTGAGCGGCGCGAGGTGGTGGGAAGGCCGCGCGTCCGGGCGTTATGGTGTTGGCAACGCCACCGCCCGGACTCGACACATGCGGATCACCGTCTTCAGCACCCAGGCGCACGACCGCCGCTTCCTGCAGGCCGCGAACCTCTCGCGCGGGCATCGGCTCGATTTCGTGGAAGCGCGGCTTGACGCCGGCTCGGCGACGCTTGCCGCGGGATCGGAGGCGGTCTGCGCCTTCGTCAACGACCGCGTGGATGCGGCCACGCTCGAGGCGCTGAAGGCATCGGGCGTGCGCCTCGTGCTGCTGCGCTGCGCCGGCTTCAACCAGGTCGATCTGGTGGCGGCAGGACGCCTCGGCCTGACCGTGGCCCGGGTGCCCGAATACTCGCCGCATGCGGTGGCCGAACACACCATCGCCCTGCTGCTGGCCCTGAACCGCAAGATCCACCGCGCCTACGCGCGGGTGAGGGAGGGCAATTTCGCCCTCGACGGCCTGCTGGGCTTCGACCTGCACGGCAGCACGGTAGGCGTGGTCGGTACCGGCAGGATCGGCGCCTGTTTCGCCCGCGTCATGCTCGCCTTCGGTTGCCGGGTGCTCGCCCACGACCCGGCGCCCGACCCGGCCCTGCAGGCGGCCGGCGTGGTCTACGCGCCGCTCGACCACCTCTGGGCGCGCAGCGACGTGCTGAGCTTGCATTGTCCGCTGACCCCGGCCACGCACCACCTCGTCGATGAGGCGGCCTTGCGCGTCATGAAGCCCGGGGTGTTGATCGTCAACACCAGCCGCGGCGCCGTGGTCGACACCCGCGCCCTGATCGCCGCCCTGAAGCAGAAGCGGATCGGCGGCCTTGCCCTCGATGTCTACGAGGAGGAGGCCGACCTGTTCTTCCAGGACCTCTCGGCCGATGTGGTGCAGGACGACGTCTTCGCCCGCCTGCTCACCTTTCCCAACGTCCTCGTGACCGGACACCAGGGCTTCTTCACCCATCAGGCGCTGGACGCCATCGCCACCACCACGCTGGACAATGCGGCGGCCTTCGAGCGCGACGGGCGCCCCTTGCACCCGGTGGCCGTCGGCGGAGCCTGAGCCGTGGCCGAAGCGGCATGGTGGGCCGCCAGTCCGCTGCTGGTCACCCTCGGGCTGATGTTGCTGGCGGGCTGGTCGGTGGCCCGCGCCGCCGCCGCGGGCGTGGCCTTGGCCCTCGTGCTGGCCCTCGGCCCGTTCGCCGCTGCCGGCCCCCCCGACACTCTGCTGGCCGGGGTGGGGGCCGAGGCCGCCTTCCAGACCGCGACGATCCTCTGGGTGCTCTGGCCGGCGCTCGCGCTGTTCCATCACCAGACCGCATCCGGCCGCTTCGAGCACCTGCGGCTGCGGCTGGCCCGGCTGGCACCGGCTCCGGGCTTGCAGGCGTTCCTGCTCGCCTGGTTTCTGGCGCTCTTCCTCGAGGGGGCAGCGGGCTTTGGCACCCCGGCCGCCATCGTCGCTCCCCTGCTGGTGGCGCTCGGCCTGCCGCCGCTCGCCGCGGTGTCGATGGCCCTCGTGGGGCATGCGGCCGGCGTCGCCTTTGGCGCTCTGGGAACGCCGCTGATGGCGCAAGCCAGCGTCACCGGCGTGGCGCCTGCGGTACTCGTCATGCCCACCGCCCTGCTCAACACCGCGAGCGCGACCGCGCTGATGGCCATGCTCTGGTGGATGGCGCGCCGGGTGCCGGCGGCAACGCCCGGCCATCCGGGCTTCGCCGTGCCGGTCTGGGTGGCCGTGCTGCTGCTGCTGGCCTTCCTGGCCCCGAAACTCGTCCTCGCCGCCTCCGGCGGCCCCGAACTGCCGACGCTCGGCGGCGCGCTGCTCGGGCTCGCGATCGTTGCTGCGGCCCTGGTCGCCACGGGCGCGCGGCGCGGGTCGGGCATCCGCCACAACCGCGAGGCAGCGGAGGGCCAGGTGCTGCGCGACGCCGCGCCCTACCTGCTGCTGGTCGCGCTGGTGTTGGCGACGCGCAGCCTGCCCGGTGTCCCGGAGGCCTTGGCGGCGGCGCAATGGGAGTGGCGGATCGGCGAGGCTTTCGCCGGTCAGGTGAACCCGCTGGTGCATCCCGGCAGCCTGCTGCTGCTCGCGCTGGTGCTCGGCTGCCGGCTGCAACGGCAGCCCCTGGCCTCGCTGGGGCCGGCACTGCACGCAGCGGCGAAGCGGCTGGTGCCGGTCGCGTTGGCGCTTTTCGCGATGCTGGTCCTGTCGCGGCTGATGCTCCATGCCGGCCTCATCGACGCGCTGCAATCGGGCCTTGTCGCTGCCGTGGGCAACGGCTGGCCGTGGATGGCGCCGGCGCTGGGTGCCCTCGGCAGTTTCGTCACCGGCTCGGCCACCGCCTCGAACCTGCTGTTCGCGCCGCTGCAGGCCGAAACCGCAGCGCAGCTCGGCCTGCCGCCGGCCTGGGTACTGGCGGCGCAGGGCGTCGGGGCGGCGGTGGGCAACATCGTCTGCCCGCACAACCTGGTGGCCGCCGCTGCCACGGTGGGCCTCGCCGGCCGCGAGGGCGAACTGCTCCGGCGCACCCTGCCGGCCTGCGCCGCCGCACTGCTGGCCTGCGCCCTGCTGCTTGCGGCGGTGCTCGCCTACCGCCCCGTCGCGTGAGTCGACAGCGCGTGCCGCCGCCACGCCGCCGATTCGGGCACCGGTCGTCGGCCGATACACTGGCGGCATGCTGATCGCGTTCCACAAGCCGATGAACGTGCTGTGCCAGTTCACCGACCGCAGCCGCCCGGCGCGGCCGACGCTGGCGGCGTTCGGCTTGCCGAAGGGCGTGTATGCGGCCGGGCGGTTGGATTTCGACAGCGAAGGCCTGCTGCTGCTCACCGACGATGGCGCCCTTGTCGCGGCCATCGGTTCGCCGAAGTTCGACTGGCCGAAGACCTACCTCGTGCAGGTGGAAGGCAGGCCCACGGACGAAGCCTTGCGGCAACTCCGCGACGGTCTCGTGCTCAACGACGGGCCGACCAGGCCGGCCGAGGTCGAAGCGATCGACCGCCCGGCCTGGCTGCCGCAGCGCGTGCCGCCGGTGCGTGTGCGGCAGACCGTGCCCGATGCCTGGCTCAGGCTGACGATCCGCGAGGGCCGCAACCGCCAGGTGCGACGCATGAGCGCCGCCGTGGGCCTGCCCACGCTCCGACTGGTGCGCGTCGGCATCGGGCCGTACGCGCTCGACGGGCTGGCGGCCGGGCAGTGGCGCCAGTTGGCGGCACCGGAACAGGTGGCGCCACGGCGGCGCAGCGGCGCACCCAGCGTGGCCACCCGCAGCACCGCAGCGTCGGCGCGCCCCGCGGCGTCCTCGGGCCTGATCCGCCCGTGGAAGCGCGACGGGCGATAGCCTGCGGCGACCAGCGCGCGCTGTTCGCGGTATGCCGGGCCGCTGGCACCGTCAGCGCGGCTCGCGCCACCAGCGCGCGAGGCGTTGCAAGCCCTCGGCGACGCTCACCTGCGGCGCGTAACCGAAATCGCGTTTCGCCGCCGAGAGGTCGTACCAGTGCGGCGTGGCGAGCTGCTCGGCGACGAAGCGCGTCATCGGCGGTTCGCCCTGCAGCGGCAGCGTGTGCCAGAGCACTTCGCACAGCGCGCCGGCGGCGTAAGCCACGGCGAACGGCACGCTCGCCTCGACCCGCGGCTCGCCGGCGGCCACGAGCAGGCCGTTGACGATCTCGCGCACCGGCTGCGGCTCGCCGTTGGAGATGAAATAGGCCTTGCCCGCGCACGCACTGCCCGGCTCCAGCGCGGCGAAGGCGCGCAGATGCGCGTCGGCGGCGTTGTCCACGAAGCTCGTGTCCATGCGGTTGTGGCCGCCAGCAATGAAGCGCAGCCGGCCGGCGCGCGCGCGTTCGACCAGCCGCGGCAGCAGGTTGGTGTCGCCGGGGCCCCAGATCAGCCGCGGACGCAGCGCGACCGTGGCGAGTACGCCGCCGCCTGCCACGGGCGTACCGTTGGCGGCCAGCACCGCCTTCTCGGCGATCTGCTTGGTGCGCGGGTAGGGCGCCTTGAACGCCGGCGCGTAAGGGGTGTCGATCTCGTTGCCACCCTCGCAGGGCGCGCGGCCGTTGTGGGCGACGCTCGGCGTCGAGGTGTAGACGAGGTGCCGGATGCCCTGCGCGCGGCAGGCGGCCAGCACGTTCGCCGTGCCGGTCACATTGGCATCGACGTAGCTCTGCTCGCTGCCCCAGTGCCCGGCTTTGGCGGCGTTGTGGAACACCGCCTCGACACCGTCCAGCGCACGCATCACCTGCGCGGCATCGGCGAGATCGCCGAGGCGCTGCTCGATGCCCATCGCGTCGAGCGCGGCGGAGCGGCGGCGTTGCGTGCTGAGCACGGTGTGGCCCTGCGCGAGCAGGCCGCGGCAGAGTGCCTGGCCGAGAAAACCGGCACCGCCGGTGACGAGGACACGCATCAGTGCAGCACTCCACGAAGCTGCGCCGTCGCCCACTCGGCGAGCTTCTCGCGGCCGATCTTGGCGTTGTGGCGGATATCGACCGGAAAACCCGGATGGCGCAGAACGTGGTGGATGCGCGCGGTTTTCACATCGCGCATCGCCATCCGCTCCAGCTCGGCCTTGACGTGCTGCCATTCCGCTTCGGCGACGCCGGGCTTGAGCTCGACGCAGAGCACCGGCGCCTGCATGCCGCGGGCACCGACGCCGACCAGCGCGGTGCGCGCGACCCGGCGATGGGTGTTGAAGATCGGCTCGACCTGTTCCGTCGTCATCAGGCCACCGGCGGTTTCGACGCGATGGCCCTTGCGGCCGCAGAACCACAGCCGGCCTTCGGCATCGAAGTAGCCGAGGTCGCCCATGCGGTGGACGATGCGCTCATCGCGGGCGCCGACGCGCTCGCGGATTTTCGCCATCCGCGTGGCCTCGGGGCGTGCGAAGTATTCGTCGGTCGCACTCGGGCCGGCGACGGTGATTTCGCCGATCACGCCCGTGCCCACCACGAGATCGTCGCGCCAGTACGCGATCGCCTCGTCGAGGATGCGGATGATGCGCACCGTGTTCGCGGCCACCGGGCGGCCGACGCAGGTGCCGGCGCCGGCTTCGGTGGCCTCGCGAGTCGTTTCCAGTTCGCGTGCCTCGATCACCGCGACCGGCAGGCATTCGGTGGCGCCGTAGGGTGTCCAGAACCGTGCGTCGGGCGGCAGCAGCCGGCGCATCGTCGCCACCACGTCGGGCGGCACCGGCGCACCGGCCGAGGTGACGAGACGCACGCCGGGCAGCGGCTCGCCGTGCTCGGCCAACACGCGCATCAACGCGGGCGAGCCGAACAGCTGGGTCACACCGAAGCGGCGGATCGCATCGTGCAGTTTTTTCGGGTCGGCCTTGGCTGGCCGTGTCGGGTCCATGTCCGGGATGATCGACGTGAGGCCGAGGGCCGGATCGAACAGCGCGAACGGCGGGAAGGTGGGCAGGTCGACGCCGCCCGGCGCGATGCCGAAGGCCTCGCGCAGCAGGTCGATCTGGGCGATGAAGTGGCGATGGCGGTAGACCACGCCCTTCGGCACGCCAGTCGAGCCGGAGGTGAACAGCAGCGCCGCGACCTCGTCGCCAGGCGTGTCGGCCAGCATCGCCGTGGGCTCGCCGTGCGCCGCCTTCGCCGCCAGCAGCGCCGCGCCTTGGCGCTCGAGCCGGGCCAGCGTTTCGCCGCGCCACAGCGGCCAGGCGCGGGTGCCGACGGTGACCACGCGGCGGATCGTCTTCAGGCCCCAGCCGAACAGGCGGCGCGCGAACTGCGCCAGCGGGATGCCGATGAAGGCCTCGGGCGCGGCCTCGTCGAGGCACTGCTTCAGCGCCGAGCGGTCGATGCCGGGATCGACCAGCACCGGCACCGCGCCGAGCTTGAACAGCGCGAACATCAGCAGGAAGAACTCGGGGCTTGGCCGCACCATCACCACGGTGCGCATGCCGCGGCGGATGCCGTAGGCCTGCAGGCCGGCGGCGATGGCATCGGAGCGGCGGTCGAGCTCGCCGTAGGTCAGCACCACATCGTAGCGGGCGAAGCCGTCGGCGCCCGTGACGCCCGGGCAGCGCATCGCCGGCTGCTCGGGGCGCTCGGCCGCGATGCGCGGCAGCACGGCGGCGATGTTGGTGGTTGTGCCCATCATCGCCCCGTCAGAGCGGGTTCGTGTCGAGGAAGCGGCGGATCGCCGGCACCAGCACGGCGTGCTTGTCTTCCAGCACGTAGTGGTGGGCGTCGTCGAAGGCCATCACTTCGGCCTTCGGCAGCGCGCGGGTGAAGCCGTCGAGGAAGTGCTTGTCGAACACGAAGTCCTGCAGGCCCCAGCCGATGAAGGCCGGGCGGTCGGCGTACTCGTGCAGCGTGCGCCCCGATTCCTCGACGAGCGCCCAGGCCTTGTCCTTCGGCGACAGCGGGATGTCCTGCACGAAGCGCAGCGTGCTGATGCGGTTCTTCCACGAGTCGTAGGGTGCCACGTAGGCCGCGCGCACCGCGGGCGAGACCTTCGTGCTCACGCACTGGTCGATGGTGCCGGCGGCGAAGGCGTTGAGGCCACGGATCAGCAGCGCGCCGATGTTGTAGTTGCGGCCGAGCTGCAGCTGCCAGGGCAGCGGTTTCTCGGCGGGCAGCGGGAAGGCGGCGGTGTTGGTGATGACGAGGCGCTTGATCAGCCCGCGGCGCTTCAGCGCCCAGCCGAAGCCGATCATGCCGCCCCAGTCGTGCACCGCCAGCGTGATCGGGCCATCCAGGCCGAGGTGCGCGAGCAGCTTCTCGAGGTCGTCGATGCGCGACTGCAGCGTGTAGCGGTAGTGCGCGTCGTCGGGCTTGTCGGAGAGCCCCATGCCGACGTGGTCGGGCACGATGCAGCGGTAGCGGTCGCGCAGGCCCAGCACCAGATGCCGCCAGTAGAAGCTCCACGACGGGTTGCCGTGCAGCATCAGCACCACCTCGCCGTCGCGCGGGCCCTCGTCGAGGTAGCTCATCGCGATGCCGGCTCGTGCGTCGAGACGCTGCGGGGTGAA
>DMHI01000054.1:11871-13945 GCA_003449515.1 Lysobacteraceae bacterium
GGGTAGTCGGGGAGCGTGATGTCGAGGAGCGGCATCGGAATCCTTCGGTCTTGCGCGGCGATCGGGTCGTGCCCGGGCGGGCGCTTCAATGACAAGGGCCGGTCGCCCGGCCCTCGCGTCGCATCAGGTGGCAGCGGGCCTTACCAGACCACTTCCGCCATCGAGCAGTTCAAGCCCGAACCGATGCCGAGCAGGGCGATGCGCTTGCCCTTCTTCAGGCGGCCCATCTCCTTGAGCTTCGACAGCACGATCGGCACCGAGGCCGGGCCGATGTTGCCGTGCTCGTGGAAGATGGTCAGCACTTTCTGCGGGTCGATGCCGAAGGTCTTCAGGAAGGCCTCGGTGTGGGCGCGCGAGATCTGGTGGATGACGAACTCGTCCATCTCCTCCACCGCCCAGCCCAGCGCCTGCTTGGCGGCGAGGAAGGTGAGCTGGGCCAGCTTGATGCCCTCGATCAGCAGCATCCGGGTGTCGGTGACCATGCGGTCGAGGTTGCCGCGGCACAGGTGGCTCCACTGCGTGGCCGCGCGGGTGACGCCGCCCTTGTACTGCGGGGCGTCCGGCACCAGTTCGCGGCGGGCCAGCACCATCGCGGCCGCGCCGCAGCCGAGCGTCAGGCTGGCGAATTCGTTGCGGAACTCGTCGTGGGTGATGCCGTCGCGGTTCAGGCGCTCGATCGTCTTCTCATAGACGACGTTGGCGTTCTCGGCGTTGACGATCAGCGCGTAGTCGATCTCGCCGCGTTCGATCATCCGGCCGGCGATGTCCATGCCGTTGATGAAGGCGAGACAGGCGTTCGCCACGTCGAAGTTCTGGCAGGTGTCCGGCAGGCCGAGTTCGCCGGAGACGATCGAAGCGACCGAGGGCTCGAGGAAATCGCGTGAGACCGAGGTGTTGATCAGGATGCCGATCTTCGAGGCCTCGATGCCGGCCTCGGCGATCGCCTTGCGGGCGACGTCGGTGGCGGCTTCGGCCGTGGGCTTGCCCTCGTCCCAGAGCCGGCGGGCATTGATGCCGGCGACATCGCGCAGCACGTCGGTCTTGATGCCGAGGCGGTCGAGCGTGGGCTTCAGGCGCAGGTTGATCTCGTGGGACGACAGCGTGTGCGGCGCGTCGATGTGGGCGAGACCGGCGATGGAGACGTGCTGGAACAGCATGGGCAGGAACCCGGAGGAAGCGGATCGCGGAGTGTAGCGCAGCGCCGGCGCACCTGCCGCCGGGGTGCCGGGTGTCGGGTTCAGTCCTCGCGCAGCGGCACCACTTCGGCCTCGTCTTCCGGCAGCGGCTCGACCCGGGTGCCCGGCGTGGCCGCCGCCTGCCCGACCGCGCCGCCGCAGCGGAAGGCGGCCCAGCGCTGCTCGCCATCCAGCGGCTCATTGAGGGGTTGCACGGTGTCGGCGCCGAGGCCGGGGGCCTCGTTGCGGGCCAGCACCTCGAGCTCGTCGCGCACCCGCAGTTCATTGCGATCCAGCGGCCCCAGCCGGTCCTTCACCGAGACCACGATCTCGCCGCGCCTCTCGCAGGTCAGCGTCTGGTCCTTGGCGACCACGCGGATGGCCTGCCCCCCGGGCTGGATCTGCACGAAGGTGCACGCCGAGAGGCTGGCGGCGAGGGTGGCGGCGACGAGCAGCTTCGGGGCGGGGCGCATGGGCGACTCCTGGGGCGTTCTGGGGCGGCGTATTCACGGGTGCCAACAGCCGGATTGTGCCCGGCCTCCGTTGAATCATCGATGACCCCTTGCCGATCCGTGCCGATGTTCTTGACGCCCACGCCACCGCCGCTGCGGCCACACTCGGCCCATGAGCCCTGCATCCCCCGCCGTTCCGCCTCGCCGCGCGCTGGTCACCGGCGCATCCCGTGGCCTTGGCCTCGAGTTCGTGCGCCAACTGCTGGCGCGCGGCGACCACGTCATCGCCACCTGCCGCCGCCCCGAGGCCGCGAGCGGGCTCGCGGCACTCGCCAGCGCATACCCCGATCGCCTGCGCGTGCTGGCGCTGGCGGTGGACGACGAACGCTCGCGCGCCACGCTGCCTGCGGCGCTGCGCGACGCGGAGGCCGCGGGTGACCGGGTCGG
>DMHI01000054.1:14348-15648 GCA_003449515.1 Lysobacteraceae bacterium
TTCCGGCAGGCCTTCGAGACCAATGCGCTCGCTCCCCTGCTGCTCACCGAGGCCCTGCTGCCGATGCTGCGCGCCGGCCACTCGCCGAAGGTGGCCTTCATCAGCTCCCAGCTCGGCTCGATCGCCCGCACCAGCAGCTTCTACACCCCGAGCTATGCGATGGCGAAGGCCGCGCTGAACATGGTCGGCGCGCTGCTGGCCAAGCCCCTGCACGAGGCCGGCATCGCGTCGGTGCTGCTGCACCCGGGCTGGGTGCGCACGGCGATGGGCGGGCCGCAGGCACCGCTGGAGGCGTCCGAGGCGGTGGCCGGCATGCTCGGCATCATCGATGGTCTGCCCGGCGACGGGGCCGCGCGCTTCGTCGATTACCGCGGCGAGGCACTGCCGTGGTGAGTCTGCGCAGCCGCCTTGGCGCGTCGTTGCTGGTCGCGCTCGGCGCGGCGCCGCTGGCGGCCGCCGACTGGCGCGAGGCGATCGGGCTGGCAGCCGACTTCGACAGCGGCCGGCCGCTGTACCGCGAGCAGCATCTGATGAAGCATGCCGCCGATGGCGATCTGCTCACGCGCCTGGTGCTCTACCGCTGCACCGATGGCACGCCGTTCGCGCGCAAGCATGTCGACTACCGCGACGCGCCGAAGGCGCCGGCCTTCCGCTTCGAGGACGCGCGCAGCGGCTTCCGCGAAGGCCTGCGGCGCGGCGATGGGGCCGCCACCGTGTTCGTGGAGCGACCGGGCGGCGAGCGCGAACAGGCACCGTTGCCGGATGGGGCGCTGGTGGCCGATGCCGGCTTCGATCCGTGGGTGCGCGCCCACTGGCCGCGTCTCGTTGCTGGCGAGCGCGTGCCGATGGCCTTCCTCGTGCCTTCGCGCCTCGCCAGCTACGACTTCACGGTCCACGAAGTGGCTGTCGAGGGCGACACCCGGCGCTTCCGCCTGCGCCTCGGCGGCGTGTTCGGCTGGATCGCGCCACACATCGACGTGGTGTACGCCGCCCCCGACCAGCGCCTCCTGCGCTTCGAAGGCTTGTCCAACCTGCGCGACGATACCGGCGACGACCTGCTCAAGGTCCGCATCGAGTTTCCGGCACCGCCACGGGCCGCGAGCCCGGAGGCGGTCGAACGCCTTGCCGCCGAACCGCTGCGCGCCTGCGCCGTGGCGGCCTGAGATCGGGCGGCATACTGCGCGCCGCCACCGATCATCGCCGCGAGTCGAATGTTCCACGTCGTCCTGTTCCAGCCCGAAATCCCGCCGAACACCGGCAACGCGATCCGCCTCTGCGCCAACACCGGCGCCACGCTGCA
>DMHI01000054.1:16063-16592 GCA_003449515.1 Lysobacteraceae bacterium
CGCGTCGATGCGCGTCCACGACAATCTCGACGCCTGCATCGCGGCCATCGGCCCGACGCGCTGGTGGGTCGTTGAAACCGGCGAAGCCACGCGCTTCGATCGTGTCGCCTATCGAGCAGGCGATGCCTTCCTGTTCGGTCGCGAGACCGCTGGCCTGCCCGCCGAGGTGCTGGCGTGCTTCGACGCCAGCGCGCGCATCGCGCTGCCGATGCGTGCGGGCAATCGCAGCCTGAACCTTTCGAACGCGGTGGCGGTCACGGTGTTCGAGGCGTGGCGGCAATGCGGCTACGCGGGGAGCGATGCAAGCCCCGGTGGTCAGGGTGTCGCGATTTCAATGCCAACCCTGCGCTGAATGTTCAGATCGTGTTGGGTTGTCGTGAAAAGCGCAGGCTGGTTCCCTGTCGCCACTGCCCGCCCCGGCGAGGCAGTGCCCCACTCCAAAAAGAGAACGACCATGAAGAAGAACCTGATCGCCCTTGCGCTGGCCGCCGCGCTCCCGCTGTCGGCCAACGCCGCCGAGCGCAGCTAC
>DMHI01000054.1:16915-17142 GCA_003449515.1 Lysobacteraceae bacterium
AACGCCGCCGAGCGCAGCTACAGCTATGTCGAAGGCTTCTACACCGATGCGGGTGACAGCATCGACGGCTTCGGCGTCCGCGGCTCGATCCAGTTCGCCGACACCGCCTTCTACGCCCTGGGCGACTTCCGCAACTACTCCGGTCGTGGCGGCGACGCCGACCTGTGGGAGTTCGGTCTCGGCTACGCGCTGAACATTTCCGACAACCTCGACCTGATCGCCGAGGG
>DMHI01000054.1:17469-17906 GCA_003449515.1 Lysobacteraceae bacterium
GCCTACGTCGACCTCGAGTGGCTCGACGGCTACCGCCTCTCGACCGGCCTGCGTGGCAACTTCACGCCGGATCTCGAGGGCGTGCTGAAGGCGAACTACCGCAACATCGAAGGCGCGGAAGATGGCGACTTCACCGGCACCGCCGGCCTGCAGTACCGCTTCAGCCCGACCTGGGGCGTGACCGGCGAAGTCGAGTTCGGCGAGGGCGACCAGCTCTGGCTGCTCGGCGTCCGCGCCAGCTTCTGATCCGGCTCAGCCGTCGCAGAACAGGCTTTCCGGGTACTCGGGCTTCTGCTCGCGCGCCAGCAGTTCGTGCAGCCCTTCGATCGGCGTGATCTCGCCGTGCAGCACGCGCCGCACCTGCTGGCTGATCGGCAGGTCGATGCCATGGGCCTCGGCCTGCCGCATCACCTCGTCGGCGGTCTGCACCGACTCGA
>DMHI01000232.1 GCA_003449515.1 Lysobacteraceae bacterium
TCGAACACCGCACGAGGAAGCTGGAGCGGCTTCACCGCGCGCTGGATGCCGATGTCGGGATGCTGCTCGAGATCGACCACCAGCGCCTCGTCGGGCGGCACATCGGGATCGTGGATGAGCACACGCGGCTTGAGCGGGCGCTCGGGGTTCACCGCCACGACGATCGCGTGGCGCTCGTCGTGCAACTGCAGCACCGAGCCCGGGGGATAGACGCCCATCATGCGGATGAACGCCGCGAGGACGGTCGAGTCGAAGGCGTCACGATGGCGTGCGAACAGCAGCGCGAGCGCGTCGTGCGGCGTGAGCGCCTGCGCCGGATTGCCGGGATTGCACAGGTTGTCGTACTGGTTCACCAGCGCCACCACCCGCGCCAGCGGCCGGATCTGCAGCCCCTTCAGCCCAGACGGATAGCCGCTGCCATCGGCGTGCTCGTGGTGCTGGGCGATGATCTCGATCGCCTCGAGGGGAAGGCCCATCTTCTTCGCCAGCGCCACGCCGTGGCCGGGGTGCTCCTGGAACAGGCGGCGCTCGACCGGCGGCGCGTGGTCGTCGCGCCAGCGCAGCCGATCGGGCAGTTCGATCTTGCCGATGTCGTGCAGCAAGGCACCCAGCCCGAGGTGGCCGAGTTGCGTGGACTCGAACTTCAACGCGCGGCCGAGCAGGATCGACAGCACCGTCACATTCATCGCGTGCAGGGTGGTTTCCTGCCCGGCCTTCTCCGACAGCAGGCGGATCGCAACGTCCTCGATGCCGTCGACCTGACCCACCATCGCCTGCACCTGCGCCAGCGAGACCTCGCGCGCCTGGGCGGGGTTCGATTTGGCGTTCTGCAGCACGCCGCGGAGCTGCCGCGAGGCCTCGCTGAACTGCCGCTCGCAGCGGTCGAGGCTGGCCTGCTGGTCGGCAAGGCGGGCTTTGCGGCGCGCCGCATCGGCCGAGCGTTCAGTCCCGGTGATGCCATCGGGTTCACCAGTGCTCGCATCGGTGGCTGCGGCAATCCCGGCACCCGCTGCCGGGAGGCTGTCGACGGGCTCCGGCGGCGGTGTGTCGCGCAACGGCACCCCCAGCGAACCCCAGCCGGAAACCGCGGCCGGAAGCGGCGCTGCCGTCCCGCGCTCGGGCGCGTAGCGGACATGGGTCACGCCGAGACCGTGCACGCGGGCGAGGTCATCGGCGGTGCGGATCAGCAGGCCGGAGGCCTCCGTGCCCGGGAGCACGACACCGTCCTCCAGAACAATGAACATCCCGACGCGCAGTCGGCCGACCTCGATCGTTTCGAGCTTGGGCTCCGCCATGGCCATCCCCGTGTTCGCCTCACAAGCCTGAACGGCGCTGCATGATGTTGCAAGTGCAGCATACGAAGCCGGTGACAGACCGCTCACCGCTGGTGCCCGGGGCGGGAATCGAACCCGCATGGCCTCGCGGCCGGGGGATTTTAAGTCCCCTGTGTCTACCGGTTTCACCACCCGGGCCCGCTGCGATCATACGTGGCGCGCGCAAGCGAAAAAAAACCGCGATCGAGGCGCGGTTCGCGATGACGCGGCAAGGATGGAGGCCTGGGTCGGAATTGAACCGGCGTACGCGGATTTGCAGTCCGCTGCATGACCACTCTGCCACCAGGCCGGTGACGCTCCCGGGCGCTGCCGGGGCTGAAACAACAAGACCCCGGCGGAGCGGGGTCTTGGGAGAAACGTGGAGCGGGAAACGAGACTCGAACTCGCGACCCCGACCTTGGCAAGGTCGTGCTCTACCAACTGAGCTATTCCCGCACCGGAGACGCGCATTATGGCGATCGCGCCGCAGATGTCAACACCATGACCGCTGATCGCGGTCGATCAGCGGCATCAGCGCAGGTCGCGCGCGAGCGCCGGCCAGGCGGCTCGCAGGTAGTCGAAGCCCGACCACAAGGTGAGCGCGGCGGCGACGCCCAACAACACCTCGCCCAAGGCTTCGGTGGGCAGTGCCGGCAGGTGCGGGCCCAGCCACAGGCTGGGGCCGATCAGCAGCGCGACGATGGCGACCATCTGCACGATCGTTTTGATCTTGCCCACCCAGGCCACCGCCACCGCGCCGCGCGCGCCAATCGCGGCCATCCACTCGCGCAACGCCGAAATGGTGATCTCGCGGCCGATGATCACCGCCGAAAGCAGCGCCAGCAGCGGTGTGGGATTGGCCTGCACCACGATGATCAGCGCGATGGCGACCGCAAGCTTGTCGGCGACCGGATCGAGGAAGGCGCCGAAGGCCGAATTCATGTCGAACCGCCGCGCGATCCAGCCATCGAGCCAGTCGGTGAGCGCGCCGACAGCGAACACCAGGGCGGCCCAGAAGCGGTGGTGTTCGATCGGGGCGTAGAAGACGATGACCATCACCGGGATCAGCACGATACGGAACAGGGTGAGCGCGGTGGGAATGGTCAGCATCGAACGGGGCCTCCAGCGCCCTCGGAATCGGGTAATCCGTGCAGGAAAGCATAGATGCGCCCGGCCAAGGCCGCACTCACGCCGTCGGCGCGGGCAATCTCCTCGATGCCGGCTTCCTTGAGGCCCTTGAGCCCGCCGAAGTGCGTGAGCAGGGCCTGCCGACGCCGCGGGCCGACGCCGGGGATGTCCTCGAGGCGGCTGGTATCGCGGGCTTTGGCGCGGCGCTTGCGGTGCCCGGTGATGGCGAAGCGGTGCGCTTCGTCGCGCGCCTGCTGCACCAGCTGCAGGCCGGGCGAGGCCGCGCCGGGACGCAGCTCGCGGCCGTCGGGAAACACGAGACGCTCGTCGCCGGCCTTGCGCGCCTCGCCCTTGGCGACACCGATCACGGCCACACCCTGCACCGCGAGTTCATCGAGCACGTCGAGCGCCTGCCGGAGCTGGCCCATGCCGCCGTCGATCAGCAGCAGGTCGGGCAGCACGCCCGCCTCCACGCCGCGCTTGAAGCGCCGCAGCAGCGCCTGGCGCATCGCCGCGTAGTCGTCGCCGGGCTCGATGCCGGTGATGTTGAAGCGGCGGTAGTTCGCGGTCTGCGCGCCCTCGGGGCCGAACACCACGTTGGCGGCGACGGTGGCCTCGCCCATGGTGTGGCTGATGTCGAAGCACTCGATGCGCTGCGGCGGCGCGCTCAGTCCAAGCAACTGCTGCAGGTCGTCGAGTCGCGCCTGCTGGCTGGCGCGCGTGGCCTGTTCGGTGGCGAGGGTGAGCTGGGCGTTGCGCAGCGCCATCTCGAGGTAGCGCGCGCGATCGCCGCGCACGCTGGCCTTGATCTCCACCGCGTGGCCGGCCTGTTCGGCCAGCGCGGCTTCCAGCGTTTCCGCATCGTCGATGGCATGGCTCAGCACCATCTCGCGCGGTGGCTTGCGTTCGGCGTAATGCTGGGTGACGAAGGCCTCGAGGATCTCGCCCTCGGACACATCGCGATCGACCCGCATCGGCTGCGCGGCGGTGCCGAGGTTCATGCCCTCGCGGAAGCTCAAGACCAGCACCACGGCAACGCCGGCCTGCTGCACGCAGGCGATCACATCGAGGTCGGCGCGGTCGCCGTCGACGTACTGCCTGGCCTGCACCTTGCGGATGGCGGCGATCTGGTCGCGCAGCGCCGCCGCACGCTCGAAGTCGAGCGCCGCGCTCGCGGCCTCCATCGCGCTCCCCAGCTCGTCGACCACGGCGTTGCTGCGGCCCTCGAGGAACAGCCCGACACGACGCACCGCATCGGCGTAGTCGGCCGCCGCCACAAGGCCGACGCAAGGCGCGCTGCAGCGGCCGATCTGGTGCTGCAGGCAGGGCCGCGTGCGGTTGCGGAACACGCTGTCCTCGCAGCTGCGCAGGCGGAACAGCTTGAACATCAGATCGATCGTCTCGCGCACGCCGGTGGCGCTGGCGTAGGGGCCGAAGTAGCGCCCTGCCCGCGCCCGCGCGCCGCGGTGGTAGGCCAGTCGCGGCCAGGCCTCGTGCGTGAGCAGCACGCAGGGATAGCTCTTGTCGTCGCGCATCAGGATGTTGAAGCGCGGCTTCAACGCCTTGATGAGCTGGTTCTCGAGCAGCAGCGCCTCGTTCGCGGTGCGCGTGACCACCACTTCGATGCGGGCGATCTGCGCCACCATCGCGCCGATGCGCGCGCCATGCAGCTTGGTGAAGTAGCTGCCGACGCGCTTGCGCAGCGACGCCGCCTTGCCGATGTAGAGCACACCGCCATCGGCACCGTACATGCGGTACACGCCCGGTGCGGTGGTCAGACCGCGCACATACGCCTTGCCATCGAAGGGCGTGCCGGCATCGGCTGGCGATCGATCATCCGGCGCACGGTCGCGCGCGCTGCCGCCGCTCATTCTCCGACCGGCAACCGCTGCATCTCGCCACTGTCGACATCGAGGCGCCAGATCATGTGGCTGCCGGCATCGGCGATCCACAGCCAGTTCTGGAAGCTCGCCAGTGCCGCCGGGCGCTGCAGGGCGTTGGGCAACTCGACGGTCGACAAGGCCTGATTGCGCGTCACCCATTTGCGCAGCGCCCCGTTGCCGGTGTCGGCGATCCACAGCCCCGGCGTGCCGACCATCGGCGCCAGCGCGGTGGGGTATTGCATGAGCGCGTGGCGCAGGCCGCCATCCTTCAGGCCGAACTCGTGGATACCGCGCCCGAACAGCGTTCGCACGCTGCCGTCGGCGAGGCGCACCTGACGCAGGCTCGACGCGGCGGCATCGAGCACGAAGGCCTGATCGCCGGATGCCACGATCCCGGTGGGCTGGGCGAAGGTGGCGCTGTCGGCATCGCCGTCGCTGTCGCCGAAGGCCCCACTGCCGCTGACACGGCGCAACACGCGGGTGCCCAGCTCGAGCGCCCAGACCTGGTGGCCGCTGGCCTGCGTGACCAGCAGCGTGCTGTTGACCGCCGCGAGGCCCCAGGGCCGATCGAGCGCCGAGTCGGCGGGGAGCCTGAGCGCGCCCGCCGTCGGGTCGCCGGGCCGGCCGCTGCCCACGAGGGTGTCGACTTCGCCGGTCCGGGTGTTGATGCGACGGATCGCGTGGTTGCCGGTGTCGGCAACGTAGAGGCGGTCCTGCAGCACCACCATGCCGCGCGGGCCGTTGAAGCCGGCCACGTCGGCCAGGCCATCGACCGAATCGCGGTTGCCGTTGCCGATCCGGCGCACGACACGGCCATCGTGCGTGCACTCGAGGATGCGGTGATGGCCGCTGTCGGCCACGTAGAGCCGGCTCGCCGTCACCACCAGACCACCCGGCGTCGCCAGCGGTCCACGCGGGGCATTGGCGTCGAGGCGCGGCATGTCGGCCACACCGGGCGCACAGCCGTAATTGGCGTCGACGAGTGCTTCGAGCGCCGCCTGCGCACTGTCGAACGCCCGGTCGCCAACGAAGCGCCCCGCCAGTCGGCCATCGGCATCGACCAGCACGGCGGCCGGCCAGGCCGAGAGGCCGTAGTGCTGCCAGGCCGACCAGTCGGCATCGTTGACCAGCGGCAGCGTCGCGCCCTCGGACTGCAACGCGGCCCACGCCACCATGCCATCGCGCTCGAATTCGTACTTCGGCACATGCACGGCCAGCACGCGGGCATCGCCCCGGAAGCGATGGGCCAGCGCCTGCGCCGCGACCAGCGCGTTGTGGCAGTGCGCCGAGCCGGCGTTCCAGAACAGCAGCAGCAGCGGATGGCCTCGCAGCGCCGCCAGCGGGGTCGGCGCGGTGTTGAGCCAGCCCACGCGCTCGTCGAACTCGGGAGCGATGCCGGCGGCAAGGGCGGTGGCGATCGGGGGCGTCATACCGGGCGGCCGTGGGGACTGCGACCGATTATGCGGCGCGAAGTGCCGCTTCGGCGCGGGCGAGATCGTCCTCGGTGTCGATGCCCGGCGGAAACGGCTCGGGGCTCGGGGCGACGGCGATGCGGTGGCCCGCTTCGAGCACACGGAGCTGCTCGAGCGCCTCCAGCCGCTCGAGCCGACCCGGCGGCAACGACTGGAACAGGCGCAGGAAGCCGGCGCGGTAGGCGTACAGGCCGATATGGCGCAGGCAGGGCTGGTCCGGCGCGCCGAGGCGGTCGACGGCGTAGCGGTCGCGGTGCCAGGGGATCGGCGCCCGGCTGAAGTACAGCGCATGGCCGGCGGCGTCGGTGACCACCTTGACCGCGTTGGGGTCGAACAGCGCCTCGGTGCCGGTGATCGGCGCGGCCAGCGTGGCCATCGGTGCCGGGCTGGCCGCGAGGCACCCGGCCACCGCGCGCAGCGCCGAAGCCGGGGCGAAAGGCTCATCGCCCTGCAGGTTGACGACGATGGCCTCGTCGGCCCAGCCGCACTGCAGGGCGCACTCGGCGAGGCGGTCGGTGCCGGAGGCGTGGTCGGGACGGGTCATGCAGATGCGCACCGGCAGGCCGTCGGCGGCGGCGGCGATGCGCGCATCGTCGGTGGCGAGCACCACATCGGCCGCACCCGAGGCCAGCGCGCGGCGCAGCACATGGCGCACGATGGGCTCGCCGCCCAGCAGGCGCAGCGGCTTGCCGGGCAGGCGCGAGGCGCCGAAACGGGCCGGTACGGCGATGATGAATTCAGGGATCGACATCGGCGCTCCGGGTTCGCAGCAGGTGGTCGAGGGCATCGAGGGCATCATCGGGAATCCGGGCGGTGACCGGCACCTCCCAGGCGTCGGGCAGATCGAAGCCACGGCACTTCACCGCATCCTTGGCGGTCATCAGCAGCGGCGCGTCGCGCAAGGCGGCGAGGTCGTCGGCGTCGAAGGCGTGGTGGTCGGGGAAGGGGTGCTCGACCACGTCGAGCCCGGCCTCGCGCAGGGCGGCGAAGAAGCGCGGCGGGTGGCCGATGCCGGCCACGGCATGCACGCGCCGCCCGGCGAACGCGGCGAGTGGACGGACTTCCGCGGCGCTCGCGAGCCGGCGCGCATCGCCCAGCACCAAGCGCATCGCCGTCTCGCCCCGGCCCGCCGCCCGGCCGTGGACGAGCACGAGGTCGGCCGCCCGCTGTGGTCGCGGCTCGCGCAGCGGCCCGGCCGGCAGCACGAGGCCGTTGCCGAGGCCGCGGGAATCCTGCACCTCGACCTCGACCAGACGACCGAGCCGCAGGTGCTGCAGGCCATCATCGGCGATCACCAGGGTGCAGCCGGCCTCGACCAGCCGGCGCGCGGCGGCCGGGCGATCGCGATCGACCTCCACCGGCGCCCCGGTGGCGTGGTGGATCAGCAGCGGCTCGTCGCCCACCTCGCGCGCACTGCGCCCCTCCTCCACCCGGCGCGGCCCTTCGCCCTGTCGCCCATGGCCGCGGCTGACCACCCCGGGCCGCCAGCCGCGGGCGCGCAGCGCGTGCACCAGCGCGATCACCGTCGGGGTTTTCCCGGCGCCGCCGACGGTGCGATTGCCCACCACCAGCACCGGCACGCGCAGATGCTCGACCGGCTTCAGGCCCGCCCGGTAGGCCCAGCGCCGCAGCCGCATCAGCGCGCCAACCCCCCGCGCCAGCAGGCGCAGCGGCCAGGCCGGCGCTGGCCCGCCGTACCAGCGCGCGGTCAACCTGCGCTCCAGCCCGGCCAGCATCGACTCAGGCC
>DMHI01000108.1:0-7363 GCA_003449515.1 Lysobacteraceae bacterium
GCTTCATGCCCTGCGTGGCGAGCCCGACGGTGAGCCCGGCGATCGTCGTCTCGTCGAGTGGCGTATCGAGCACGCGATCCACACCGAAGCGCATCTGCAGGCCGGCGGTGGCGCGGAACACGCCGCCGTTGACGCCGACATCCTCGCCGAGCACGAGCACGGCGGGGTCGTTCGTCATCTCCCAGGCCAGTGCCTGCGTGATCGCCTCGATCAGGGTGATCGCGGGTGCGACGGCGCTCATCGGCGGTTCTCCCAGTCGATGGCGTCCTCGCGCTGGGCGGCGAGGTCGAGCGGCAGCGTTTGGTAAAGATGATCGAACATGTCGGTGACTGGCGGCGGCGTCACGGCGAGGTAGGCGTTCACCTCCTCGTCGACGCGGCGGTTGCACTCCTCGCGCCAGGCCAGCTCCTCGACCTCGCTCCACGCGCCCAAGCCCGTGAGGTAGGTGCGCAGGCGCACCAGCGGCTCGCGCGTCCAGGCGGCTTTGACTTCCTCGTCGGCGCGGTAGCGGCGAGCGTCGTCCGCGGTGGTGTGATCGGCCAGACGGTAGGTGATGAACTCCAGCACGCTGCCGCCGTGGCCGGTCCGCGCGCGCTTGAGTGCGTGGTCCATCGCGGCGCGCACGGCGATCAGGTCGTTGCCGTCCACCTGCACGCAGTCGAGACCACCGGCGAGACCCTTCTGCGCCAAGGTGCGCGCGCCGGTCTGCGCCTTGCGCGGCACCGAGATCGCCCACTGGTTGTTGATGATGCACAGCACGAAGGGCAGGCCGTAGGCGCCGGCGGAATTGATGGCGGCATAGGTGTCGGTCTTGGAACTGCCGCCGTCGCCGACGGTAGCCACCGCCACCCGCGGTTCGTCGCGCAGCTTGAAGGCCAGCGCCGCGCCCGCCGCGTGCAGGCACTGGGTGCCGATCGGCACGCACCACGGGTAATCGTGCTGAGGCCCGGAGAAGTGGTTGCCGCGCTCGTCACCGCCCCAATACAGCAAAACTTCGCGCGGCTTCACGCCGCGCACGAACTGCGCGCCGTACTCGCGGTAGCTCGGCGCCAGCACATCGTCGAGCTGCATGGCGCTGCCGATGCCGATGTGGGTGGCCTCGTGGCCGAGGCAGCTGGCGTAGGTGCCGAGCTTGCCGGTGCGCTGCAGCGCGACAGCCTTGCTGTCGAAGGCGCGCACCAGCAGCATCTGCTTGAACAGCGCAACCAAGGCCTTGGGATCGCGGGCGAACTCCGGAAGATCGTCGCGGAGCAGTCGCCCGTCGTCGCTCAAGTATTGGACGTAGTCGATCTCGAACGTCGCCGCCGTGCGCATGCGCTTGGGCTCCCGCTGCAAGGGACCTGCTTGATAGCAGGGCGGGGCGGCGGGCGACAAGGCCCACCCGTGCGGCCGGCGCAGCGCCCCGGGGCGGGTGCTGACTCGGCGTGGACACCCCCGCGGCGACCTACAATACCGCCCCACCCTCGAAGCGCCGCCCGTCCCGTGCCCTTGCCGCCTACCGGATCCGATCCCGTCGCCGCCCGCCCGCAGCAGGGCGCTCGCCCGCTCGAGGCCGGCATCACCACCGACCTGCGCGGCCAACTGACCTACGCCGGCTATCTGCGTCTCGATCTGCTGCTGGCCGCGCAGCAGCCGCGCAGCGAGGGGGGCGGTGTCGATGAGCTGCTTTTCATCGTCCAGCACCAGACCTCCGAGCTGTGGATGAAGCTCGCCATCGCCGAGCTGCAGGCGGCGGTCGCGCACCTGCGCGCGGACCGGGTTGACCGGGCGCTCAAGGGGCTGGCGCGGGTCAAGCACGTGCAGAGGCAACTGGTCGAGCAGTGGAGCGTGCTGGAGACGCTGACGCCGAGCGAATACGCGCTGATCCGCCCGCACCTGGGCCCGGCGTCGGGCTTCCAGTCGTTGCAGTACCGCACGATCGAGTTCCTGCTGGGCAACAAGAGCGCGCCGATGCTGGCGGTGTTCGGCCACGACCCGGACGGTCAGGCGGCGCTGGCGGCGGTGATGGACGCGCCCAGCCTGTACGACGAGGTGCTGCGCTTCCTCGCCCGTCGCGGCCATCCGGTTCCCGCCGACCTGCTGGCACGCGATGTCCGCCTTCCGCACGTTCGCCGCGCCGATCTGGTGCCGGTGCTCGCGGCGATCTACCGCGATCCCGAGGCGCACTGGGACGCCTACCACCTGCTGGAATCGCTGGTCGATCTGGAGGCCAACTTCCACCTCTGGCGCTTCCGCCACCTGAAGACCGTGGAGCGCATCATCGGCTTCCAGCCGGGCACCGGCGGCAGCTCGGGCTCGGGTTTCCTCCGGCAGGCGCTCGACCAGACCTTCTTCCCGGAGTTGTTCGACCTGCGCGCCGCCCTCGGGCACTGACCCGGGAGGCGGCGTCACCACGCCATCTTCACGGATTGCCCACGCCGCAATCGCAACAGTCCCGCCTCTTCCTCACACTCCGGTGACGCTCGCGTGTCCACGCCCGCTCCTGCACCCGCTCCCGTCGCGCCGCGTGGCGCCCTGATGCGCTTCCTCGATGTGGTCGAGAAGGTCGGCAACAAGCTGCCCGACCCGGCCATGCTGTTCATCCTGCTGCTGGGCGTGGTGATGGTGCTGAGCTGGGTGCTCTCGCAGGTCAGCTTCGACATCGTCAACCCGCGCACCGGTGCGCCGGTGGCGGTCAACAACCTGCTGGCCGGCACGGCGCTCACCGAGTTCATCGCCAACATGGTGACGGTGTTCACCAGCTTCCCGCCGCTGGGCGTGGTGCTGGTGTCGATGATGGGTCTGGCGGTGGCCGAGCACGCCGGCTTCATCAATGCCGGTTTGCGCGCGCTGATGAGTGTGACCGCGAAGAGCCTGCTGACGCCGATGCTGATCGTGGTCGCCATCCTCTCGCACCTCGCGGTCGATGCCGGCTACGTGCTGGTGGTGCCGTTGGGCGCGGTGATCTTCTACGCCGCCGGCCGCCACCCGCTGGCCGGCATCGCCGCGGCCTTCGCCGGCGTCTCCGGCGCCTACTCGGCGAGCTTCCTGCCCACCAGCCTCGATCCGCTGCTGGCCGGCTTCACCCAGGCCGGCGCGCAACTGCTCGACCCCGCGCACACGGTCAACCCGCTCAACAACGCCTTCTTCATGGCGGCCTCGTCGCTGCTGATCATCGGCGTGGGCTGGTTCATTACCGACAAGATCGTCGAGCCGCGGCTGATGCGCACCGCCAACATCGATGGCGACATGAAGGATGCGCCCACGCTCGAGCGCCTCACGCCGCTGGAGAAGAAGGGCCTCTGGGCCGGCCTGCTGACGATCGTCGCCGGCCTCGCCATCATCGCGCTCACCGCCTGGCCGGCCGATTCGGCCTGGCGCCACGCCGAGAGCGGCGAGCTCACCAACAACGCCGCGCCGCTGATGCGCGCCATCGTCCCGCTGATCCTGTTCCTGACGCTGATTCCGGGCATCGTCTACGGCAGCATCGTCGGCACCATCAAGAGCCACCGCGATGTGGTGGCCGGCATCAGCAAGACCATGAACACGATGGGCTACTACCTCGTGCTCGCGTTCTGCTGCGCGATCTTCATCGCCGGGTTCGCGTCGTCCAACATCGGCATCCTCGTGGCGCTGGAGGGTGCCGAGGCGCTCAAGGCCTCGGGCCTGCCGCTGGGTGCCATGCTGGTCGGCATCACCTTCCTGACGGCCGCCGTGAACCTGCTGGTGGGTTCGGCCTCGGCCAAATGGGGCCTGCTGGCGCCGATCTTCGTGCCGATGCTGATGCAGCTCGGCGTCTCGCCCGATCTGACGCAGGCGGCCTACCGCATCGGCGACTCCAGCTCGAACATCATCACGCCACTGATGCCCTACTTCCCGCTGGTGGTCGTGTTCTGCCAGCGCTACGTGAAGAACACCGGCATCGGCACGGTGATCGCGATGATGCTGCCCTACACGATCACCTTCCTGATCGTCTGGAGCGCCTTCCTGCTGGGCTACTGGAGCCTCGGCATCCCGCTGGGCATCGGCTCCAGCTACACCTACCCGGCGGCTTGATCGGGCTGATCGCGTGCGCCGCGGTTTGACCCGCGGCTTCACAAAGAGTACACATTCGCGGCCCCGGCGGCCGCAAGCCCCGGTTTTTTCCAAATCAGGGGAGTGACCGCATGAGCGGTGCTGTGAACCAAGCTGCGGCGGGCTTCGTCCCGCCGCCCGCCGGGGCGTTCCTCGGCCATCCGAAGGCGCTCTGGAACCTGTTCGGGTCGGAGTTCTGGGAGCGCTTCATGTTCTACGGCATGCGCGCGATGCTCGCCGTGCATGTCGCGGCCGCGTTCTTCGCGCACCTCGGCGCGGAAGCCGACGCCGAGGCCAGCAAGACCTTCGGCGGCTTCATGGCCATGGTCTACATGACCGGCATCCTCGGTGGCTTCATCGCCGACCGCGTTCTCGGCTACCAGCGTTCGATCATGCTCGGCGGCGCGCTGATGGCGGTGGGCTGCTTCCTGCTGATGTCGCCGACCCTGCCGATGTTCCTGCTCGGCCTCGCCGTGATCGTGGTCGGCAACGGGCTGTTCAAACCGAACATCTCGACCATGGTCGGCAAGCTCTACGCGCCGGGCGATGCCCGCCGCGATTCCGGCTTCACCATCTTCTACATGGGCATCAATGCCGGCGCGCTGCTGGCGCCCCTGGTCTGCGCCGCGTGGATCGGCCAGACCTACGGCTACCGCTGGGGCTTCCTGACCGCGGGCGTGGGCATGGTGTTCGGCCTGATGGTCTTCCAGGCGGTGAAGTCGTGGCTGGGTCACGTCGGCACCGCGCCGGCCGGCAAGGCGGGCAAGGGCCCGATGGCGCAGGTGCTCATCGGCGCCGCCCTGCTGGTGGTGCCGGTGTATTTCCTGCTCAGCCAGAGCGACCTGCTCGGCGTGCTGCTGGTGGTGATGATGCTGGGCCTGGCCGGCTACTTCCTGTGGTCGGGCGCGCGCTCGGGCTCGAAGGTGCAACTGCACCGCTACACCGCCATGCTGATCCTGTTCGCGGCGAACATCCTGTTCTGGGCGCTGTTCGAGCAGGCCGGCTCATCGCTGAACTTCCTCGCCCGCGACTACGTCGAGATGCCGACGGTCTTCGGCTACGCGGTGCCGTTCACCGCCTTCCAGTCGGCGAACCCGGTCTTCATCATCCTGCTGGCGCCGCTGTTCGCCGCCCTGTGGGTGAAGCTCGACCGCGCCGACTGGAACCCGTCGATCCCGCGCAAGTTCGCCTATGGCCTCGCCGGCGCCGCCGTCGGCTTCTACGTGCTGGTGTTCGCCATCGACAACGCGGTGCAGGCCAACGGCAAGATCAGCTGGTTGTGGCTCGCCCTGACCTACCTGATCCATACGCTTGGCGAGTTGTGCCTTTCGCCGATCGGGCTGGCGATGGTGACCAAGCTCGCCCTGCCGACGGAAACCGGCCTGGCGATGGGCGGATGGTTCCTCTCCATCGCGATGGCGAACTTCGTGGCCGGTCGCATCGCCGCGATCGCCGCCAGTGGCGGCACGGGTCACGAGGCCGCCGGATCGCTGCTGGCCTACGGGCAGGTGTTCGAGCAGATGTTCTGGATGGGCATCGCCATCGCACTCGCCTACTTCCTGTTGGCCCCACTGATCAACCGGCTGATGCACGGCGTGAAGTAGCCGCCGGCATCAGGGCATCGCCGCCGCCCGGGCCGCACGTTCGCCACGCTCGGCCTCGGCGGTGAGCTGCTCCATCCGCGCCAGCAGGCGATCGAGCGCATCGCGCTCGTCGCGGCGCAGGCTGCCGAGCAGGCGCTGCTCGTAGGCCAGCGCCTGCGGCGCGATGTCGTCGTACACGGCCTTGCCGGCATCGCTGAGCCGGAGCACGCTCTTGCGGCGGTCGTCGCTGTCGATGTCGCGCTGGATGCGGCCGGCGTCGAGCAGGGAGGACACCGCGCGGCTCACCGCCACCTTGTCCATGGCGGTGCGCTGCGCCACTTCGGTGGCCGACAGGCCGGGTCGCTTCGCCAGCACGGCGATCACCCGCCACTCCGGGATCGCCAGGCCGTAGCGGGTTTCGTAAAGCTGGGCGATGTCGGCGCTGATGCGATTCGACAGCACCGACAGGCGATAGGGCAGGAAGCGTTCGAGATCGAGCATCGGTTGCTGCACCGCAGCGCAAGTTGCGCGTTGTTTCAATTGAAACTATAACGGGCGGCGATCCATCCCCGCATCACCCCGTCCCCAGCCCCGGAGCATGCCATGAACGCTTCTCCTGCCAGCGCCGCGCCGAATCCCGGCATGAGTGTCACCACCTTCGAGAACCCGATGGGGATCGATGGCTTCGAGTTCGTCGAATTCGCCGCGCCGGCGGGGCAGGGCGAGGCGCTGCACGCCTATTTCCGCGCGATGGGCTTCACCGCGGTGCGCCGTCACCAGACGCGGCCGATCACCCTCTACAAGCAGGGCGGCGTGCACTTTCTCGTCAATGAGGACGCCGACAGCTTCGCGGCCGATTTCGCGAAAGCCCACGGCCCCTCGGCCTGCGGCTTCGCCATCCGCTTCCAGAAGAACGCCCACGAGGTGCAGGCCGCGGCGCTGGCCGCCGGCGGCGAGCACGTCGCCCGCGAAGCCAGCAAGGCCATCGACCGCCCGGTGATCCAGGGCATCGGCGGCTGCATGCTCTACCTGGTCGACGACTACGCCAGCGTTGATGCGATCTACCGCGACTACGCGCCGATCCCCGGTGCCGAGCAGAACCCGGTCGGCTTCGGCCTGACCTTCATCGACCACCTCACGCACAACCTCTACTTCGGCAACATGCAGAAGTGGAGCGACTACTACGAGAAGCTGTTCAATTTCCGCGAGATCCGCTACTTCGACATCAAGGGCGTCAAAACCGGCCTGATTTCGAAGGCGATGACCGCACCGGACGGCATCGTCCGCATCCCGCTCAACGAGTCGTCGGATCCGAAGTCGCAGATCAACGAGTACCTCGACGCCTACCACGGCGAGGGCATCCAGCACATCGCCTGCTTCACCGACGACATCCACGCCACGGTGGAAACGATGCGTGCGCGGGGCATCGAGTTCCTCGACACGCCGGACACCTATTTCGAGGTGATCGATGCGCGCATCCCGGATCACGGCGAGGACGTGGCGCGGCTGGCAAAGAACAAGATCCTGATCGACGCCGACCCGGAGACGAAGTCGCGCAAGCTGCTGCAGATCTTCACCCAGAACGCGATCGGCCCGATCTTCTTCGAGATCATCCAGCGCAAGGGCAACGAAGGGTTTGGCGAAGGCAACTTCCAGGCCCTGTTCGAGAGCATCGAGCGCGACCAGATGCGTCGCGGCGTGCTCTGAGGGCGCGGCCATGACCCTCG
>DMHI01000108.1:7754-8397 GCA_003449515.1 Lysobacteraceae bacterium
CTGCCGGTGGGGCGCAACTCGCCGCAGCGCTGCCCCTACGGCCTCTATGCCGAGCAGCTCTCCGGCACCGCCTTCACCGCGCCGCGCCACCAGAACCGCCGCAGCTGGCTCTACCGCATCCGCCCGAGCGCCATGCACGGCGCGTTCGAGTTGCTGCCGGAAGGCGCGTTCCACAACGTCTTCGGCGATGGCCCGGTCTCGCCGGAGCAGATGCGCTGGAACCCGCTCCCCGCGCCGACCGCACCCACCGACTTCCTCGATGGCCTCTACACCATGGCCGGCAATGGCGGCCCGGGCACGGGAACGGGCGTGGGCATCCACCTGTACGCGGCCAACCGCTCGATGCAGGGCCGCTACTTCTACAACGCCGACGGCGAGCTGCTGGTCGTGCCGCAGAAGGGCCGCCTCACGATCCGCACCGAGTTCGGCGTGCTCGAGGTCGAGCCGCAGGAGATCGCGCTGATCCCGCGCGGCATCCGCTTCACGGTCGACCTGCCGGACGGCGAGGCCTACGGCTACGTCGGCGAAAACCTCGGTGCCGGCCTGCGCCTGCCGGATCTCGGCCCCATCGGCAGCAACGGCCTCGCCAACCCGCGCGATTTCCTCGCGCCGGTGGCGGCCTGGGAGGACGTGGAAGGCGAGT
>DMHI01000071.1 GCA_003449515.1 Lysobacteraceae bacterium
TCGAGGCTGCCGGTGTGGCCGGCCTTCTCGGCGCGGTAGTGCTTGCGCACACGCTGCAGCGCGGCATTCGAGCTCAAGCCCGCCGGCTTGTCCAGCAGCAGCAGGCCATCAAGGTGGCGGAACGGAAGACGGTGCATGGAGGGCTCGATGCGGAGCGGCCGACGCGGCGCCGGGAGGCGCCGGACTTCAGTCGGCGCGGTCAGCGCCGGCGTCGTCTGACCGCGCGCCTGCCGCGATCGACGGGGCATCGCGCCCACCGCCCTCGTCGGCGGCCGCACGGATCGCGGCGTCCTGCTTGTGCGCCTCGCGCAGCAGCCGCTCGATCTTCTCGCCGCGATCGACCGAGGCGTCGTAGTGGAAATGCAGCTCCGGCACCTGGCGGATGCGCAGCATCCTGCCGAGCTGCTGGCGAAAGCCCTTGGCGAGCTCGTTCAGCGCCTTGACCACCTCGAGCGAACGCTCCGGCATCAGGGCGGTGACGTAGACCTTCGCGTGCGAGAGATCGCGCGTCACTTCGACATCGGAGACGCTGGCGGAGGGCAGCGAATGCTCGCGAACGGCCTCGTGCACCATCTGGCCCAGTTCACGTCGGAACTGGGCGGACAGTCGATCGGTGCGCGAGAAGGAACGCTTCGGCATGGCTTACAGCGACCGCGCCACTTCGATGCGCTCGAAGCACTCGATCAGGTCGCCCGGCTTGACGTCGTTGTAGGCCTTCACCGCGATGCCGCACTCGGTGCCGGAACGCACTTCCTCGACGTTGTCCTTGAAGCGGCGCAGCGACTCCAGCTCGCCCTGGAAGATGACGGTCTGGTTGCGCAGCACGCGGATCGGCTTCGACTTCTTGACCGTGCCCTCGATGACCAGCGAACCGGCGACGGCGCCGAACTTCGAACTGCGGAACACGTCGCGGACCTCGGCGATGCCGATGATCTCCTCGCGGATTTCCTTGCCGAGCAGGCCCGACGCGACCTGCTTCACCTGGTCGATGACGTCGTAGATGATCGAGAAGTAGCGCAGGTCGAGGCCGTTGCCCTCGATGACCTTGCGCGCGGCGGCGTCGGCACGCACGTTGAAACCGATGACCACGGCCTTGGCTGCGGCGGCCATCACGGCCTCCGACTCGGTGATGCCGCCGACGCCCGACTGGATCACGTTGATCTTGATCAGGTCGTTGGACAGCGCCACCAGCGAATCGCGCAGCGCCTCGACCGAGCCCTGCACATCGGCCTTGATCAGCAGGTTGAGCTGCTGCTGGCCTTCGCCCTGGCCCATCTGGGCCATGATGTCTTCCATGCGGCTGGCCTGCTTGACCAGCTTGGCCTCGCGCACCTTGGCCTCGCGCTGCTGGGCGACGTCCTTGGCCAGGCGCTCATCGGCCACCACCACGAAATCGTCGCCGGAATTCGGCACGCCGGACAGGCCAAGCAGCACCACCGGAATCGACGGACCGGCGGAATCGACCTGCTTGCCGGCTTCGTCGAACAGCGCGCGCACGCGGCCGTACTGCGTGCCGCAGACGAGGTAATCGCCCTTGCGCAGGGTGCCCTGCTGCACCAGCACCGTCGCCACCGGGCCACGGCCCTTGTCGAGCGAGGATTCGATGACGGTACCCGCCGCCTTGCCGTCAGCCGGCGCGGAGAGCTCCATCACCTCGGCCTGCACGAGGATGGCGTCGAGCAGCGCATCTACGCCCATGCCGGTCTTCGCCGAGACGCCGATGAAGGGCGTGTCGCCACCCCACTCTTCCGGGGTCACGTCGTGCTGGGCGAGGCCGTTGCGCAGGTTGTCGATGTTGATGTTCGGCTTGTCCATCTTGTTCATCGCGACCACCAGCGGCACCTTGGCGGCACGCGCGTGCTTGATCGCCTCGACCGTCTGCGGCATCACGCCATCGTCGGCCGCGACCACGATCACCACGATGTCGGTGAGCTTGGCGCCGCGGGCACGCATGGCGGTGAACGCCGAGTGGCCCGGCGTGTCGAGGAAGGTGATGACGCCCTTCGGCGTGTCGACGTGGTAGGCGCCGATGTGCTGGGTGATGCCGCCGGCTTCACCGGACGCGACCTTGGTGCGACGGATGTAGTCGAGCAGCGAGGTCTTGCCGTGGTCGACGTGGCCCATGATGGTGACCACCGGCGGACGCGGCGAACGCTCGCCCTGCTCGGCCTCGACGTGGGCCGCCAGCGCCAGCTCGGCATCGTCCTCGGTGGCGCGGACGGCCTTGTGGCCCAGTTCCTCGACGACGAGCACCGCGGTGTCGTGGTCGATGGTCTGGTTCAAGGTGGCCATCACGCCCATCTTGAACAGCGCCTTCACCACTTCGCCGCCCTTCATCGCCAGCTTGTTGGCGAGATCGCCGACGCTGATCGCATCGCCCACGGCCACTTCGCGCATGACTGGCGCGGTCGGGCGCGAGAACGCATGCGAACCGGCATTGTTGTTGCCACCACCGCGGGTGTCCGGGCGGCCGCGTGACGGGCCACCGGGCTTTTTCCGGTTGCCGGCGCTGCGGCGCGCATGCGCGCCTTCGCTCAGGTGCAGCTGGCCACCAACGTAGCGGCCGGCCGTGTCATCGCGGCCACCTTCCTCGCGCCCTCCCTTGCCTCGACCGCGCGCGGCCTCGCGGGCGCGGGCGGCGAGTTCGGCATCGGCGCGGGTCGGCATCTGCACCACCGGGCGTTCCGCCGGGCGACTGTCGACGGCGACCGCAGCGGCCGGCTCGCCGGCTTCGGCGGCACGGGGCTCGGCGACCGTCTCGCGGGCTGGCGTCGCCGCGACCGGCTTGGCGTCGCGCGGGGCACGTTGCGCCGACTCCTGCTCGCGGCGCTTGCGATCGGCTTCATCCAGGGCCTTGCGCTCGGCCTCCGAGCGCGCCTGCGACTCGGCCAGCTTGCGAGCGGCCTCGGCGCGTTCGGCATCGGGGCCGGCGGGCGCGACATCGGCACGCTTCACGTAGGTGCGCTTCTGGCGCAC
>DMHI01000151.1:0-412 GCA_003449515.1 Lysobacteraceae bacterium
GGCCGCTGGCCGTTTCGGCCGAGAGCATCACGGTGTCGGTGCCATCGATCACCGAGTTGGCAACATCGGGCACTTCCGCGCGGGTCGGGATCGGGTTGTCGACCATCGACTGCAGCATCTGCGTGGCGGTGATGACGATGCGGTTGCGCGCCACCGACTCGCGGATGATGGTTTTCTGCAGGCCGGGCAGCTCGGCGTAGCCGATCTCCACGCCGAGGTCGCCGCGCGCGACCATGATCACCTCCGCCGCCTCGACGATCTCGACGAGGTTCTCGATGGCTTCAGCACGCTCGATCTTGGCGACGATCTGCGCGTCCGAGCCGGCAGCACGGGCCAGCTCGCGGGCCAGCTCGATGTCGGCGGCCGAACGGCAGAACGACACCGCGATGAAATCGACCCCGAGCGTGGCGGC
>DMHI01000151.1:812-4164 GCA_003449515.1 Lysobacteraceae bacterium
CCACCGAGGCGGTTCAGGCCCTTGCGGTTCGACAGCGCACCGTCGGTGAGCACCTCGGTGTGGACCACATCGCCGGCGACCTTCTCCACGCGCAGGCTGATCAGGCCGTCGTCGAGCAACAGGGTGTCGCCGGGGCCGACATCGCGCGGCAGCCCGAGGTAGCTGCAGCCCACCTGCGTGGCATCGCCGGGCGGCGCATCGGCGCGGCAGACCAGCGCGAAAGCCTGCCCGGCCTTGAGGTGCACCTTGCCCTCGGCGAACTTCTCGATGCGGATCTTCGGCCCCGGCAGGTCGGCCAGCACGCCGATCTCGCGCCCGGTGCGCGAGGCCACCGCGCGCACGGCGGCGACGCGCTGCGCGTGCTGCCGGGCATCACCGTGCGAGAAATTCAGCCGCACCGCATTGACGCCGGCGGCGAGCAGCGCATCGACGACGCCCGGGGCGTCGGTCGCGGGGCCGAGGGTGGCGAGGATTCGGGTGCGGCGCAGCGGTGGGCTCATGGTCACGCGGCATGGAAGGGCTCAGCGCCTAAGCTATCAGCATTCATCGACCGATCCCGCATGCTGACGTTTGCATTTCCGCCCGCCCGCCGTCGTCGCCGCCTCGCACTGGGCGGGGCGCTGTTCCTCGCCTTCGATGCGCTGTTGATCGGGCTCGTCATCGCCTGGATCACGCAGGGCGAGCACCTCGGCCTCGCCGCCGCGTTCGTGGCCGTGGGGGTCGTTGTGTCGTTTCTGCTGGCGTCGGCCTTGGCCCGGCCGCCCAGCGCCAGGCTCGTCGATGGCATGCTGCGCGTCGACGCCGCGCATCGCGCGTTCGTGCTCGATCGCGCCGCGCTGCGGAGCGCACGCATCGCCGACGTCGACTTGGCCGCGATGCCGAACCGCGACCGGCCGAAGCCCCTGCAAAGCACCTCGCGCTGGCGCACCGGCGACGCCATGGGTTGGCAGGCCGACGGCGATGGGCGGCCGGTGTTCTGCGCGATCACGCGCATCGGCCCGGCGCTGCGGATCGACGCCGGCGAGGCGGGAACGCTGCTGTGGACGCCGGAGGATCCGGCCGCGGTAAAGCGCACGATCGAGCGGATCGTCACAGGCGGCGTCTGATCACGTCGACGGCGTGCCGCCTTCGACTCGGCGGCCCCGCTACGAGCCGACGAGCTCGCAAATACCCCGCCGCGCTGCTCCGAACCTCACGGCGCAGCGAGGTCGCGAGGTCTCGCGCGACGACCACGCTCGCGGGGAACTCGCAGCGCATCGCGCCAGGGCCGGCGCGCGCGGCGAATAAGGAGCCCCGGCGCGCTGTTGAGGCGCAAGCCCCGAAGGGGTCGCTCAGGATGAGCGATCGATCCGAGGGGCATGGATGCCCCCCTTCGGATCGACCGCCGGAAACCTCGCCAAGCGGGTGACGGGGCGGGCCAGCTGCGCGCGCCGGCCCTGGCGCGGTGCGCCTGTGGAATTCGCGGTCAACCCCCGCGAGCTTCCAACGCCGCCACCGCCGGCAGCGCCTTGCCCTCGAGGAACTCGAGGAAGGTGCCACCGCCGGTCGAGATGTAGCTCACGTCCGCCTCGATGCCGTACTTGTCGATGGCCGCCAGCGTGTCGCCACCACCGGCGATCGAGAAGGCCTTCGACGCGGCGATGGCGCGGGCCAGCGCCTCGGTGCCCTTGCCGAAGGCGTCGAACTCGAACACGCCCACCGGCCCGTTCCACACCACGGTGCCGGCCTGGGCGATCAGCTCCGCGTAGCGCGCTGCCGTCTTCGGGCCGATGTCGAGGATCATCTCGCCGTCCTGCACGGCATCCACCGCGCGCACCGTGGCTGGGGCGTCGGCGGCGAAGGCCGGGGCCACCACCACGTCGTCCGGCAGCGGGATCGACGCACCGCGCGCTTTCGCTTTTTCGACGATGGCGCGGGCGGTGTCGAGCAGGTCCAATTCGACCAGCGACTTGCCGACCGGATAGCCCGCCGCGGCGATGAAGGTGTTGGCGATGCCACCGCCGACGATCAACTGATCGACACGATCCACGAGGTTGGCAAGAAGTTCGAGCTTCGTGCTGACCTTCGCGCCGGCGACGATGGCGAGCAGCGGGCGCGCGGGATGCGCCAGCGCCTTGGCCAACGCGTCGAGCTCGGCCATCAGCAGCGGGCCGCCGGCGGCGACCTTGGCCGCGCGGATCACGCCGTGGGTCGAGGCCTGCGCGCGGTGCGCGGTGCCGAAGGCATCCATCACGAACACATCGCAGAGCGCCGCGTACTTGGCCGAGAGCGCCGCGTCGTCCTTGCCCTCGCCAACGTTCATGCGGCAGTTCTCCAGCAGCACCACCTCACCGGGCTGCACGGCCACGCCGTCCACCCAGTCGCGCACCAGCGGCACCGGGCGGCCCAAGTGCGCCGACAGGCGCTCGGCGACGGGGCTGAGCGAATCTTCCGCCGTCCACGTGCCCTCCTTCGGGCGGCCAAGATGCGAGGTGATCATCACCGCCGCGCCCTTCTCCAGCGCCAGCCTGATGGTGGGCAGCGAGGCGGTGATGCGCTGCTCGGAGGTCACGCGGCCGTCCTTGACCGGCACGTTGAGGTCCTGACGGATCAACACGCGCTTGGCCGTGAGGTCGAGGTCGGTCATGCGAAGGATGGCCATGGGGGCTCCGGGCAGTCGGGAAAGGCGCGCATTGTCGCATCGTCGCGGGCGCGGCTAGCATGGCCGCATGGACGGAAAAACCACGCGCGCTGCGACCCTCGACGACGCCCTTGCGGCCCTGCGCCGCGGCGAGCCGATCGGGCTGCCCACCGAAACCGTGTACGGCCTCGCCGCCGACGCGCACGATCCGGCGGCCGTGCGGCGTATCTACGAACTGAAGGGCCGGCCCTCGGACCACCCGCTGATCGTCCACGTGGCCGACGCCGTCACCGCCTCGCGCTGGGCCGGCGATTGGCCGGAGGCCGCCGAAGCGCTGGCCGAAGCCTTCTGGCCCGGCCCGCTCACCCTGATCCTGCCGCGTGCCGCCAACGTGCCCGACGAGGTCACCGGCGGACAGGACACCGTCGGCCTGCGCGTGCCCGCGCACCCGATCGCGCAGACGCTGCTGAAGGCCTTCGAAGGCGGCGTGGCCGCGCCCTCGGCCAATCGCTTCGGCCGGCTGTCACCCACCACCGCCGCGCACGTGCGCGAGGAGTTCGGTGATGCCGTCCCCATCATTCTCGACGGCGGCGAATGCGAGATCGGGCTCGAGAGCACGATCGTTGATCTTTCGACGGACACGCCGCGCATCCTGCGCCCGGGCAAGCTCAGCCGCCCCGAGATCGAAGAAATCATCGGCCCGGTGGCCGAAGGCAAGGACGGCGACAGCCC
>DMHI01000004.1:0-4913 GCA_003449515.1 Lysobacteraceae bacterium
TGCCTGAGAACAGCGCGTTGAAGGTGTGGAAGTACTCCTCCTGCGCGGTGTTCTTGCCCGCGAAGAACTGGATGTCGTCGATCAAGAGCGCGTCCACGGTGTGGAACTGGCGCTTGAACTGGTCCATCGACTTCTCCTGCAGCGCCTTCATCATCGCCGAGAAGAACTGCTCGGAGCGCAGGTACAGCACGCGCATGCCCGGGTTGAGCTGGCGCATGAGATTCCCGGCGGCGTGCATCAGGTGGGTCTTGCCGAGGCCCGTGCCGCCGTAGAGCAGCAGCGGGTTGTAGGCGCGGCCGGGGTTCTGTGCGACCTGCAGCGCGGCCGACTTGCCAAGCTGGTTGCTGCGGCCTTCGACGAAGGTCTCGAAGGTGTAGGCCGGATCGACGTTGCTGGCGATCTCCGGCAGGTCGGGGCGGCCGGGGTAGGCCGCCGCGGGAGCCGCAGTCGGGGCCGTCCCGGGCTCGCGGCCGGCCGCCGGCGCGCGCGGGGCGCTGCCCACGGTGACGAGGACACTCAGCGGCTCACCGCCAAAATGCGCCAGCAGTTCACGGATGCGGGCGAGAAAACGCTCGCGGACGGTATCGACCACGAAGGCGTTCGGGGCGTACAGGGTCAGGCCGTCGGCGCGGACGTCGGCGTGCAGTGGTTTGAGCCAGGTCTGGACGTCTTCAGCCGGAAATTCGGCTTCCAGACGCTCCAGGCAGCGGGGCCAGGCGGAATCCATGGGGTACGGAGGCGACCGCTGGCGCGGAAGCGGGAACAGCCCGCCTCCGCGGCGCAGGCCGCGGCTGTGGATAAGTGGGATGGGCCGGCAGCATAGCCTCGCCGTCGCGGCAGCGCCAACGCCGACTCGCCCACCACGCCCGCCGCCCGTGCTTGACGGTCGCGCCGGGGATGCGTAATCTCCCGCCTCTTTTCTTGACTGCAACCGGGGCGACCCATGGCCACCAAGCGCACCTACCAGCCCAGCAACCTCAAGCGCGCCCGCGACCACGGCTTCCGCGCCCGCATGGCGACCGCCGAGGGCCGCAAGATCCTCGCCCGCCGCCGCGCCAAGGGCCGCAAGCGCCTCTGCGCCTGACGCCCCGGCGTCGGCTGGTGCGCGCGCCGTGAGCGCCCGCTTCCCGGCCACCGTCCGCGTCCGCACCGGGCGCGACTACCGCGACGCCTTCGCCGACAACCGGCGCGTCAGCACGCGCCACTTCAGCCTCCATCTGCGGTTTCGCGATGGGGGCTTTTGTCGTCTGGGCATGGCCGTGAGCCGCAAAGTCAGCCCCGACGCGGTGGTGCGCAACCGCATCAAGCGCCAGATCCGCGAGAGCTTCCGCCTGCACTACCCCAGCCTGCCCGCCGCCGATTGCATCGTGGTGGCGCGCGTGGGGGCCGGCGCACTCGACAACGCGGCACTGCGTGCCGATCTCGCCCAGCTGTGGACGCGCGCTCGCGCGTTGCCCGCTGCCGCCCCCGCCGGCACAATGCCGGGCCCGTCGCTGGCGTCGCCCCACCGCGGCCCCACCGGCACCGTCGCACCGATCGCCACCCCCTCTTCGAGCCCCGCGCCAGACCGCGCCGTGGGCGAGTGACCGAATGAACCAGAATCGCACCTTCCTGCTCTTCGCCTGGGTCGCCGTGGCGATCCTGCTGGCCTTCGAATGGACGCGCTTCACGGCCACACCACCGGCGCCGCCAGCGGCGGTCGAATCGCCGGCAGCGACGCTGCCGGGCACCGACGCGGTGCCGTCGACCGCCCTGCCCACGGCCGCCCTGCCCCCGGCAGCGCCGGCCGCCGCGGCCACCGCCGCGGGTCCGGAGGGATCGCCGGTGCCGCTCGACGCGGTGCCGGCCGATGCGGTTCCCGCCGACGCCCTGCCGGGTGCGACGGTGCAGGCCGCGGCCGAGCCGATGGCGGCGAATCCAGGCGCCACCCGCGAGGTCGTCTCCGACCTGCTGCGCCTGCGCATCGACGCCCGCGGTGGCGCGCTGGTGTTCGCCGAGCTGCTCGACTATCCGCTCGACCAGGAGAACCCCGAGCGCGGCAACGTGGTGCTGCTGAGTCCCGAGGCGGCCACGCTGGATGTGGCGCAGAGCGGCTTCCTCGGCGCCGGCCCGGGCCCCGACGCGCTCTACACCTTCGAGGACGGCACAGCACCGCTGGCGCTGGCGGACGGCCAGGATCGGCTCGAGATTCCGCTGCTCTGGCAGGATGCCGCCAGCGGCCTGACCGTGCGCAAGGTCTACACGATCGAGCGCGGCAGCTACGCCATCGGCGTGCGCCACGAGGTTCGCAACGACGGCGAAGCGGCCTTCACCGGCCACCTCCTGCGGCAACTGGTGCGCGTGCCGCCGCCGCCGGCGCCGACCATGTCGATGTTCACCAACCCGGAGAGCTTCAGCTTCGTGGGCGCGGCCTGGTACAGCCCGCAGGAGCACTTCGAGAAGCGCCGGTTCACCGAGTTCGTCGAGGAAGGTCCGCTCAACCGCGACGTGACCGGCGGCTGGACCTCGCTGCTGCAGCACCACTTCCTCTCCGCCTGGGTGCCGGCGCAGGCCGAGGCGCAGCGGTTCTCGCTCGAGGCGCTTCCGGGCAACCGCTTCGCGATGCGCAGCGTGGCCGCCGCTACCGTGGTGCCGCCGGGCGGGCAAGCCAGCACCGAGGCGGTGCTGTGGGTGGGGCCGAAACTGCAGGCCCCGATGGACGAGGTGCATCCGTCGCTGCCCTTGTCGCTCGACTACGGCATCTTCAGCTTCCTCGCGCAGCCGCTGTTCTGGGTGCTGAACGAGCTGCACGGCCTGTTCGGCAACTGGGGCTGGGCGATCATCGGCATCGTCGTGATCATCAAGCTGCTGCTGTATCCGGTGTCGGCCAAGCAGTACAAGAGCATGGCCCGCATGCGCGCCGTCGCGCCGCGCATCGAGCAGCTCAAGGAGCGGTACGGCGAAGACCGCACGAAGTTCAACCAGGCGATGATGGAGCTCTACCAGAAGGAGAAGATCAATCCGCTGGGCGGCTGCCTGCCGATGCTGATCCCGATCCCGATCTTCCTCGCGCTGTACTGGGTGCTGCTGGAGTCGGTCGAGCTGCGCCAGGCACCGTGGATGCTGTGGATCGACAACCTCACCGCGCCGGATCCGCTGTTCATCCTGCCGGCGCTGAACCTCGTGGTGATGTGGCTGACGCAGAAGCTCACCCCGAGCCCGGGCATGGACCCGGTGCAGAAGAAGGTGCTGCAGTGGATGCCGGTGGTGTTCGGCATCATGTTCGCGTTCTTCCCCTCGGGCCTGGTGCTGTACTGGCTCACCAACGGCGTTCTCGGTCTCGCCCAGCAGTGGTGGATGACCAAGCGCTACGGCGAGCCGGCGGCACCCGCGATCGCCAAGGCGAAGTGAGCCGGAGCGGCCGCGACACCATCGTCGCCGTCGCCACCGCCCACGGTGCCGCGGGCATCGGCGTGGTGCGGCTCTCGGGCCCGCGGGCGATCGCGATTGCCGAAACGCTGATCGATCGAGCCCGCGGCGATGCCTCGGGCGAATCGGCGGCGGGTGGATGCGCGACGGGCGCGCGGCGGCTCCGCCCACGGCAGATGCGCTACGCCCGCTTCTTCGAAGCCGACAGCGAAGTGATCGACGACGGGCTGGTGATCGTGTTCGCTGCGCCGCGCAGCTTCACCGGCGAGGACGTCGTCGAGCTGCAGGGCCACGGTAATCCGCGATTGCTGGCGCGGCTGGTGGCACGCTGCATCGCGCTCGGTGCGCGCGCAGCGCGGCCCGGCGAGTTCAGTGAGCGCGCCTTCCTCGAAGGCAAGCTCGATCTCGCCCAGGCCGAAGCCGTCGCCGATCTGATCAGCGCGTCATCGGAGGCGGCGCTGCGCGCGGCGCGGCGCTCGCTCGACGGTGCCTTCAGCGCGCGTGTCGACGAAGTGGTCGAAGCGCTCACGCTGCTGCGCGTCCACGTCGAGGCGGCGATCGATTTCCCGGAAGAAGAAATCGACTTCCTCGCCGCCCCCGAGCTGGCCACGCGGCTCGAGCGGGTCGAGGCGCTGCACGCGGCGCTGCAGCGCGACGCCGAACGCGGCATGCGCCTCGTCGACGGCCTGCACGTGGTACTGGTGGGCGCGCCGAATGCCGGCAAGAGCGCGCTGCTGAACGCGCTGGCGGGTGCCGAGCGCGCCATCGTCACGCCGATCGCCGGTACCACCCGCGACCTGCTGCGCGAGGTGCTGCGCGTCGACGGCGTCGAGCTGACGCTCGTCGACACCGCGGGCCTGCGCACGACCGCCGATGTTGTCGAAGCCGAGGGCATCCGTCGCGCGAAGGCGGAGCTGACGAAGGCCGATCTTGTGCTCGCCGTGCTGGATGATCGCGAGGCCGAGGCGGCGATCGCGCGGCTGAGCGACGCGCTGCGCGAGGATGCCGTGGCCCGCGGGGGGAGCACCGAGGACGCCACGTTGTCGACGGGTTCTCCGGCGATCCTGTGGCTGCACACCCACGCCGACCTGACCGCGCGCGCCGGCAGCGACGAATCACGCGATGACGGCCGCCACCTGTGGCTCGATACGCTGCGCGGCGTCGGGCTCGATGCGCTGCGCGCGGCGCTGCGCGAAGCCGCGGGTGCCGGCGATGGGGCTGGCAGCGGAATCACTGCCCGCAGTGCGGCGCATGAAGCGACCGGCGGCGCCTTCTCCGCGCGAGCGCGCCACGTCGAGGCCATCGCCCGCGCCGGCGCGCATCTCGCCGCGGCCGCCGCCCAACTGCGCGCGCATCAGGGTGAACTGGCGGCGGAGGACCTCCGGCTGGCCCAGGAGTGCCTGGGCGAAATCACCGGGCGCGTCCGCGCCGACGCGCTGCTCGGGCGCATCTTCTCGAGCTTCTGTATTGGCAAATGAGGCCAACGAACGCATTGATGTAGACGC
>DMHI01000004.1:5262-19718 GCA_003449515.1 Lysobacteraceae bacterium
CGACGTTCTGAACCACACCGATCTCTCGCGAGACGGCGGGCAGCTACAACCCGGACTGGGCTGTGGTCGTGCAGGCTGAAGATGGCGAGGACCGCCTTTACTTCGTCGTAGAAACGAAGGGCGATCTGTTAAACGGCGCACTGCGGCCTATCGAGTCGCGCAAGATCGACTGTGGCGAAGCCCATTTCGAAGCACTGGCAGTGGAGGAGTCACCGGCGCAGTACGTCGTCGATCGCACTGTTGACGGACTGCTGTCGCGGATCTGATCCACGGACACGAGATATCGTATCGCGCTACTGCCGGATCACCTCGCCGCGCATCGGCGCGAGGATCGCGAGCAGCTCGTTCTGCGCACTGATCGGCACGCCACGTTCGGTCATCGCGTCGACGAGGTTCTCCACCAGCGCGTTGAAGTCCGCCTCGGTGATGCCAAGTCCAGCGTGCGCGGCCTTCATGTCGCGGCCGCTGTACGTACACGGCCCGCCGGCCAGCGAACACAGGTGCTCGCTGAGCATCGCGTGCAGATGGACGATGTCGGCCTCGGCGAAGTCGTCGCGGATGCGCGCGTCGTCGGCGCTGCGGACGAGCATGGCCTCGGTGATCGCCTCGATGCCCTCGCGGCCGCCGAGGCGCTCGTACAGCGACGCATCGGGGGCCGCGCCGGTGCTGGCGCAGCCGGCGAGTGCAAACAGCGCGGCGATGGCGCCGGTATGGAGCACGCTTCGGAAGTACGCACGCGTGGCCGTCGGACGCGCGCGAGGTGCAAGGCGCGTTGGCGCTTCAATGACTGAGCTGCAGCGAGACATACCAGCCCTCCTGGTCTTCCAATGTGGCGATGCGGCCGAGGTCGGCGTACGCGGCGATGACGGCGACGCGCTTGTTCGGGAACCAGCCAACGAACACGTCCTTCCAGTCGTCCTCGCGGGCGAATCCGAGGTTGTCGGGCTTCTGCCGGTACTCGACGCCGACGGCCCAGCGCGGATTCAGCAGCACGGCCGCACTCGCCTCGCCGACGATCGAGCGCCCGTCCTCGCGGTCACCGCCGAAGCCGAGCAGGCCGGTCTGGTTGGCGCGCGTGCTGCGCAGGGTGCCGTTGAGCAGCAGGTGGCGACCGCTGGCCGCGCCAAGGAACAGCTTGCTCGCCGACAGGTAGGCATCGAGGCCGTTGTCGTCGCGCGCGCCCACCAGCGACGGCACGAGGAAATCGCGCTGCGTCTTGTGCTGCACGCCGAGGCTGAGCTGCGGCATCGGCGTGTAGACGAGGTCGCCGGCGAGCCGGACCTTCACATGCACGATGTCCTGGCGAAAGCGCCGGGTGGGCAGCGCCAGCGCGTCGGCCAGCGTTGGCAGGCCGAACTGCTGGCGCGCGACGCCCAGTTCGACGCGGTTGCGCCAGCCGATCGCCACCCCGTGGCTGGTGAGCGCGTAGTCGCGCACTTCGACGCGGGTGACGAAGGCCGCCGCACCCCACTGGTCCTCGGTGCCGTAGCCGGCGATCACCGCCCACGGCACGATGCCGCCGCCGGCGCTGCCCTCGATCGTGCTGGCGCCGCCGGTGGCGAGCAGGCGACCGCCGTGGCCAAGCGCATCGGGTGTGGCGACAGGCCGCATGGCCGACGCAGGCGCGTGGCCCAGCGCGGCGGCCGACAATGGCAACCATGCGGTCATGGCGAGCACGACCATCCGATGCCGTGCGGAAAGGGCGATGCCGCGCGGATCGGCGATCGGAGGTGTCATGTGGCTGCCTCTTCGGTGATGCGGCGCTGGTGGTCGTGCAGCCACGGTGTCAGCGCAGCGAGCGGCAGCGGCCGGCTGAAGTGATAGCCCTGCGCCACGTCGCAGTGCAGGCGTGCCAGCACGTCGAGGCCGGCTTCGGTTTCGAGGCCTTCGGCCACGACCTTCAGACCCAGCGCGTGCCCGAGCTGCACGATCGACTGCACGATGCGCTCGTCCTCGCTGCCCGGAGCGAGCTGCAGCACGAAGCTCTTGTCGATCTTCAGCTCGTCGGCCGGCAGGTGCTTGAGCTGGCCGAGCGAGCTCTGTCCCGTGCCGAAATCATCCACGGACACGCGCAAGCCCTCGGCACGCAGGGCGTTCAGCGTGGCGATGGCGCGATCGAGGTCTTCCAGCACCGCGCTCTCCGTCACTTCGACGATGATCTGCGTCGGCGGCAGGCTGTGCGCGCGCACGCGCTCCATCACCATCGCGTCGAGCGCCGCGTCGGCGAGGTCGACGGCCGAGAGGTTGATGGCCACGCCGACGTCGATGCCGTCCGCGCGCCACGCGGCCATGTCGGCGCAGGCGCGTTCGACCACCCAGCACGTGAGTGCGCCGACCAGTCCGGCGCGTTCGGCGAGTGGGATGAACTCGTCCGGGCCGATGCGTCCCAGTTCGGGATGCGTCCAGCGCAGCAGGGCCTCGACATGGCGCACCTGGCGCGTGGCGATATCGACCTTCGGCTGGTAGACAAGGCTGAACTGCTGGCTGTCGATGGCGCCCCGAAGTTCGCGGACGATGGCGAGTTGACGGAGATGCTGTTCGTCCAGGCCCTCGCGGTACAGGCCGATCGTTGAACCCTCGCGCTTCGCGAGCTCGTTGGCGATCTCGACGCGACGGAGAAGGGTGCGCGCGTCGGGAAGTCGCCCGCCGTCATCGCGTCGGAACGGTACCACGCCCAAGTCGACCTCGAGGCGCAGGGGCGCCTTTTCGATCTCGGTCGGTGCGGTCAGCGTTGCAACGATGGACGTGGCGCGCTCCATCGCCGTTGTCCCATCGACGCCCCAGAGCGCCACCAGGAACTCATCGCCACTGAGGCGTGCGACCAGGTCATCCTCATGCAGCGCAGCCAGCAGGCGTCGCGCCACCTCGACCAGCACCAGGTCGCCGTGCCGATGGCCCAGCAGATCGTTGATCTCCCGGAAGCGCCGCAGGTCGACCATCACCAGACCGCCGGCAGTGAGGCCGGGGTCTTGAAGGCGCGACTGCAGCAACGTGATCGCTCGCTCGCGGTTGGGCAGCGCGGTGAGTGCGTCATGTCCGCTCTGGAAAAGAATGCGCCGCTCGCGCTCGGCGATGCCTTCCTGCATGGCATTGAAAACCTGCGCGAGCGTGGCGAACTCGTCGGCGCCTGCGACATGGAGTGGCGTCGCGTACTCGCCATCGCGGATCCGATCGGCAGCGCGAGCGAGCTCACTGACCGGCCCGCTGACGCGCCGGCCGATGAGGAATGCCGCCACCAGTGCCAGCAGCGCCGCGGCGAGCGACTGCCAGAGCACCTGCGACTGCAGGGCGGCGTAGGGGCCCAACGCCTTCTCGCGCTTCGCAACGAGCACCAGGTAGGCCGGCGTATCCGTCTCGGCCGTCAGTCGGATGGCAAGCGCGGGATCGGCATGCGTGGCGTCGGCGTGCAGCCATTGCCGGGAAGCGCGCTGATCAAGGTCTCTGGCATCAACCGCATCCGGGAGCCAGCGGCCATGCACCGGGTGCCAGCCCTCGCCTCGACGCACCAGCAGGGTCGGCTCCAGTTCGGTCACCTCGGCGAGCTCATCGCTTTCCATGACGCCGTAAGGCTTCGCCATGGCCATCCAGCCGACGAGGTCGGGCGCGAACACGGGCACCAGCGCATAGCTGAATGCGTCATCGCCCAACACCACGACACCGACAGAGAAGCCCTGCGCACGGGCTTCAGTGACGCGCTCGGCCAGTGCATTGGCCGGGAGCGCAACGGCTTCGGGCAGTCGCCGCGCCAGAACACGGCCATCGGGGGCGAGAATCACGCCGAACGGCGCATCGACCCGCGAACTCGCACTTTCGAGTACCGATTCGAGTGTCGGGCCATCCTGTGTGGCGATCGCTTCCTTGAACCCGAAGTCATCGGCGAGAACCGCGACGCGCTCGAGCAGTTGGCGCTGCCGGAAGTCGTTGATGCGGCCCCACACGCGCGCACCGACATCGAGACTGTCGGTCAACTGCCCGCTCACGCTGCGCGTCACAGCGACCTGGATGGTCAGCCAGCCGGCAGCCTGCAGGCCGACGATCAACGCCGCGAAGATGAACAGCAGCTTCGTGCGGAAGCGCAGCCCTGCTCGCGGCGCGACCGCAGGAGCGTTGTCAGTCGCGTGGCGCATTGCGGAACCTGTCCTGCAGGGCGCGAAGGCGCTCGGTGCCTCGCGGCGGTGGTGGCGCCGTCAGCGGCAGCTCGAGGGTCTGCTGGGCCGAGGGAATCCGTATCCGCCGTTCCGGTGCGGCGTCGGTCGTTGACAGCCGCTCGTGCCACGCCGTCAGCAGGTAGTCGCCCGGAGGAGCGTCCAGCAGGACACGCCCCGCAGCATCGCTGATGGCGAAATGCGGGGTGTCGACGACGATGATGTAGCCCTTCATCCAGTCGTGGATGTTGCAGCCGAGGGTGACGACCCCGGGGCTGTCGAAGGTCACGGGATTCGGCGGCGTTCCGGTGTAGAGCGGCAACTCGAAGCGCTTCGCCGGCGAAAACGAATAGACCTGATGACGGATGCGGTCGCTGTTCGGAAAGCGGACCCGCGAACCCCGTGGCACGACGAGCACGCGAGGCGCGAATTCGCTGTTGATCTGGTCCATGACCGCGTCGACCGGCTCAGGCGCAGCAGCGCGACCGAGGGGGGTCAGGGTGACGACCGCGGATTCCACGGGCAGACCGGCGCTGCGGAGGTCGACGCGCAAAGGCGCCGCCGACGCTCTGGCGCCAAGCAGCACAGCCAGCAGCAGCACCAGCAGCGGCACAGCCGCGCGGGGCGCAGGGAGACGGACACCCAGGGCCATGTCGGCACTCCGATCACCGGGATGACCGGACTATACCGATGGTGCCGGAGCCGGAACGTGCGCGCCGTCAGACGTCGCCGTCTTTTGACCAGCCTTCACCGCTGCCGCGGGTGAACACGCGGTCGCCGGCCAACACCTCGCCCGCCGGGATCGTCGCTTGCCCGGCCAGCCGCGCGTAGATCGGGGCGAAGTCCGGCCGCGTGGCGTCCATCAGCTGCTGGTAGCTGTCGATGACGAAGTAGGTTTTCTGGAAGGTGTCGATGCGGTAGCGCGTGCACATGATCCGCTCGAGGTCGAAGCCGATGCGGTTCGGTGCCGGGCTCTCGAGGCAGTGGATCGATTCGCCTTTCGAGCTGAGGATGCCGGCGCCGTAGATGCGCAGGCCGGCGGCGGTGTCGATCAGGCCGAATTCCACCGTGTACCAGTACAGGCGCGTGAGCTGCGCCAGCGCTTCCGCGCCGAAGCCGTGCGCGCGCACCCCGCCAGCGCCGTAGGCCTGCATGTAATCGGCGAAGGCGGGGTTCATCAGCAGCGGCACATGGCCGAACAGGTCGTGGAAGAGGTCGGGTTCGCTCAGGTAGTCGAGCTGCTCGGGCGTGCGGATCCACCACGTCACCGGGAAACGCCTGGCCGCCAGGTGCTCGAAGAAGGTCAGCTCGGGCAGCAGGCCCTCGACGCCGATGATTTCCCAGCCGGTATGCGCGCGCAGCATGCGGTTGAGCTGGTCGAACTTCGGGATGTGGTCTTCGCCCATGCCCATCGCGTCCTGGGTGCGCAGGAACTCGTCCTCGGCGCGACCGACCAGCAGCTTGCGCTGACGCTGGAACAACCGCGCCCAGACCGCATGGTCGGTGGTGGAGTACGTCGACCACGGCTGCTCGATCACCGCCGTGGTGTAGACCGGCACACTGCCCTTGTCAGTCTGCAGGTGTTCGACGCGGCGGGGCTGGGCGATCATGGCGGGCGGCTCGCAGGCGGTGACGGGAGGGGCGCGACGGGCTGGTGAAGCGTGTCGACGGGGGCAGTGTCGCGCCGAACCGGCGCAACAGGCTTGCGAAGTTGCGCCAATGGCAGGCGCCGGCGCAATAATCGTGCGTCTCCGCGACCTGCTGCAGCCATGACGCCCGCCCTCGATCGCACCGACCTCGCCATCCTCCGGGCGCTGCAGGCGCACGGGCGGCTCGCCAATGTCGAGCTTGCCGAACGCGTGAACCTCTCGCCCTCGGCCTGCCTGCGCCGCGTGCAGCGGCTCGAAGCCGAGGGTGTCATCACCGGCTACCGCGCCGACGTCGATGCGGCGAAGCTGGGCCTCGGCCTGCGCGCCTTCGTGCGCGTGCAGTTGAAAAGCCACGGTGCGGCCGACATCGCCCGCTTCGCCGCCGACATCCAGTGCTGGGACGAGGTGGAGCGCTGCTTCGCGCTGACCGGCGACATGGATTACCTGATCGAAGTGCGGGTGCGCGATCTCGAGCATTTCTCGCACTTCCTGCTCGATCGCCTGCTGGCCGGCGGGCAGGTGGCCGACGTCAATTCGAGTTTCGTGCTGCGCGCGGTGAAATAGCCGGGCGGGTTGCCGGGAGTCCTGCCGACGTCGCTGCCGGCCACAACGGCGTCATGGCCTGTCCGGGCGTCGGAACGGCAGCACCTTGCCGCGTTCGTCTCCGCTCGGGTCGGCATCGCGCTCGGGCCGCACCCACAGCACCGGCACCTCGCGCGGCCGTTCCGGTTCGAAGGTGTCGGCATCGACCGCCTTGGCCGCGGTCAGCGCATCGGCTTGCTGCTCCTCGATCTCCCACGAATACGGCGCACGCGCGGGCGGCGGATCGCGGCGGCGCCAGACGACGGCGGCGACGATGCCAGCGATCGCGCCGCCGGCATGCATCTCCCAACTGATGCGCCACGCCTGCGGCAGTACGGTGAGCAGCATGCCGCCGAACAGCAGCACGGCGATGAAGGCCGCCACCAGGGCCGGGCGGTCGCGGCGCAGCAGGGCCAGCGCGAACAGCGCGAAGAACAGCGCGTGCACAAGGCCGGAGGCACCCAGATGCACCGAGGGCCGACCGATCAACCAGGTGAACAGGCCGGCACCGATCCATCCGGCAATGACGAGGCGTGAGGCGCTTCGCGGATAGACCGTGCCCACCAGCGTGCCCAGCGCCACCAGCGCGAAGGCGTTCGAGAACAGATGGCCGAAGTCGGCGTGCAGCAGCGGTGCCGCCAGCAGCCCGACCAGGCCGATCGGCTCCAGCGGCACCACGCCCCAGTGCGACAACCCCGGCCAGGCGATGCCGGCGACATGCACGACGGCCAGCAGCGCCAGAAAGCCCAGCCAGCCGCGCAGGCTGCGCGTCATGCGGGCACGCTGGGCGCGGGCCTCGGCGCGTGCATCGAAGGCGGGGGTGGTGTCCATGGCCACGACATGGGGGATCGGCAGGCGCCACGCAAGTCGCCACGTACAATGCGCCGATGAATGCGTCCGCCTCCGCCGACAACCCCGCCGTCCGCCTGAAGATCGAGCGCCGCTCGAACCATCCGTGGATCTTCCAGAAGATGGTGGAGAAGCCGCCGACCAGGCCGAAGCCCGGCAGCATCGTCGAGGTGTTCGATCGCGACGGCGCGTGGTGCGGCCGTGGCTTCTACAACGGCCATTCGCGCATCGCCCTGCGCATCCTCAGCACCGACCCCGACGAAGCCATCGACGAGGCCTGGTTCCGCAGCAAGATCGCCGCGGCCGTGGCCCTGCGCCGCGACCTGCTGAAGCTCGACGCGGTCAGCGACGCCTGGCGCGTGGTGCATTCGGAAGGCGACGGCATCTCCGGCCTCGTGGTCGACCGCTACGGCGATCTGCTCGTGGTCGAGTTCTTCTCGGCCGGCGCGTTCCGCCACCGCGAGTGGATTTTTTCCGCACTCGAGAGTCAATTTCCGGGCTGCCGGTTCTGGTGGTTCGCCGACGAGCATGTGCAGAAGCAGGAGAGCTTCGACCTCCACCCGCGCGAAGCGCCAAAGCCGGTCGTCATCACCGAACACGGCATCCAGTTCCGCGCCGCGCCCGGCAGCGCGCACAAGACCGGCTTCTTCGCCGACCAGCGCGACAACCGCGAGTGGTTGTCGCGCCAGGTCGAAGGCCGCAGCGTGCTGGATCTGTGCTGCAACACCGGCGGTTTCGCCGTGTACGCCGCGGCGCGCGGCGCGTCGGAGGTGGTGGGTGTGGACATCGACGAGGACGTCATCGCCATCGCCAAGCAGAACCTCAAGCTCAACGCGCAGGCGGCAAGCACGAAGACGCGCTTCATCCACGCCGATATCTTCCCGTGGCTGCGCGACGCCGCCGCCCGCGGTGAGGCCTTTGATGTGGTGATCCTCGACCCGGCGAAGATGACCCGCGACCGCGAGCAGGTGATCCCGGCGCTGAAGAAGTACCTCGACATGAACAAGCTGGCCCTCGGCGTCTGCAAGCCGGGTGCCTTGTTCGCCACCTTCTCGTGCACGGGCCTCGTCAGCGAGGAGGAGTTCCTCGACATGCTGCGCCGCGCGGCGTTCTACGCGAACCGCACCGTGCAGGTGATCAAGGTCGCCGGTGCGGGTGCGGACCACCCGTGGCTGTCGCATGTGCAGGAAAGCCGCTATCTGAAGGCCGCGTTCTGCCGCGTGTTGGACTGAAGCGCGCCGCACGTCGCCCCCGCGCGTCGCGGAGGCTCAGGCCGGGCAGCGGCCATCGCGGCAGCGCTTGGGCAAGCGCAGCCGGCAGAACAGCGCGTAGGCCCAGGCCAGCGCGCGCGAATCGATCAGCCAGGCGAAACGCCGCGCCCACCTGGCGTAGCGCGGCAGGCGCAGCCAGATTTCGCGGAAGGCCGGCACGCCGATGTGCCACGCACCACTTCCGTCGCGCGCATGCAGCGTCGCGATCGCCGCCATCGGGTCCAATCCCACCTCGGCCAGACGCGCCAGATCATGCGCGCCGTCGGTGAAGCGGATGGCCTCGGCGCCCGCCTGCGTGCGGTAGTGCGCCATCTCGCGCCGGCAGGCCGGGCAGCCGCCGTCGTAAAACACCTCGAGCGTCGTCGTCACGGACATGGGCACAGGCCGGATAGCGCAGTCGGAACAGCACACAGCCTGCGGGCGTCGCGGCGCAGGCGCGGTGAAGAGCATGCGGCGGGTCGTCAGCAAGCCCCCGCGAGCCCGCGCCGCTTCGCACGCTGCGCACGCGGGACGGGGTTCAATGCAGGCATGGACAGCCGCGAGCCGCCGTCGCTCCGCTTCGCCAGCCTGCTCGAAGAGGTCTGGCGGCTGTTGGCCGACGGCCAGCGTCTGCGCCAGTCGCCCTTCCATCAGGCCGTGCTGGCCACCAGCACCGCGCGCGGGCCCAGCGCTCGTTACGTGGTGCTGCGCCAAGTCGATCGTGAGCGCGGCATGCTGGGCTTCCACACCGATCGCCGCAGTGACAAGTGGACGGAAATCGAGCGCGACCCGCGCGTGGCGCTGTGCTTCCATGGCCACAACGTGCAGGTGCGCGTGGAAGGGCGGGCGATCCTCCACCACGACGATGCCGTGGCCGACCTCGCGTGGAAGCGCACCGGGCTGATGTCGCGGCGCTGCTACCTCGCCGATCCCGCGCCGGGCACGGTGACGCCGAAGCCCACCAGCGGCCTGCCCGCGCACCTGTCGAAAGACCGCCCGAACGAAGCCGAGAGCGCCGGTGGACGCGTCAACTTCGGGGTGGTCATCGTGCCGCTGCAGCGTATCGAGTGGCTGCATCTCGCCTTCGAAGGACACCGCCGCGCCCGCCTCGCGCGTACCGGCGCCGGTCCGTGGCGTGGGGAGTGGCTGGTGCCGTGAGCGTGCCGGTGTTGCCGGGGCGCGTTCCGACCGGCGCGATCGCACACACTTCGCACGCCGTGAACGCGGCCCCGCCTACGGTGTGGGCACACCGCCGGATGCGTGAACACCCCCATGAGCGATGATGCCGAGCGCGTTTCCCGCGCCGATGCCGAGGCCGCCGTGCGCACCCTGCTGCGCTGGGCCGGCGATGATCCCTCGCGCGAGGGTCTGGTTGAAACACCGCTGCGCGTGGCCCGCGCCTGGCGCGAGTGGTTCAGCGGCTACACGCTCGATCCGGATGCCTACCTGCGCCGCACCTTCGAGGAAGTGGAGGGCTACGACGAGATGGTGGTGCTGCGCGATATCCCGTTCGAGAGCCACTGCGAGCATCACCTCGCGCCGATCATCGGCAAGGCCCACGTTGGTTATCTGCCCGGCGGCAAGGTCGTCGGCATCAGCAAGCTCGCCCGCGTGGTCGAAGCCTATGCGCGGCGCCTGCAGGTGCAGGAGAAGCTCACCGCGCAGATCGCCGACTGCATCGAGCGCGTGCTGCAGCCGCGCGGCGTCGGCGTGGTGATCGAGGCCAGCCACGAGTGCATGACCACCCGCGGCGTGCACACCCGCGGCGTCAGCATGGTCACTTCGACCATGCGCGGCTGCTTCCGCGACGATGCCCGCACCCGCGCCGAGTTCCTCGCCTTCGTCGAAGTGGGCGGGCACCGCCGCTGAGATCGACGCCGCGCTGGCAACCGTCATCGAGCTGGCGGCTAGAATGACCCGATGGACCTGCCGCTGCGCCCCCTGCTGATCGACTGCCGCCTCGAGCTGCGCAAGAGCCTGCGCCACTACGAGCAGACCGACCTCGCGCAGCGGCTGGAAGCCGCGCTGTCGATGCTGGCCGAGCGCGCCGCCGCAGCGCCCTCGGCGCGCAGCGGCGCGCAGGTGGCCTATGCCTGGCAGATGGCGGCGCGCCACCTCAAGGCCAGCCATCCGGGCCTGTTCAACGAGCTGCAGAAGGAAGTGCAGCGGCTGCTCGATGCCGGCGAGGCCTTCGCCGACGCCGGTGCCGAGATCGAGCGCCTGCGGCAGGATCTCGAGGCGGCCGAGGCCAGCGCCGGTGCCGCCAAGTTGGCGCGCATGAAGGCCACCGCCCAGCTCAATGCGGTCTGCAAGACCCTGGCCGCCGCCGCTCCGCAGGTGGCGGAGACCGGCGATGCGCAGTCGACCGCCCTGGCGCGTGTCGAGGCCCTGCTGAAAGGGCAGGGCGCGACGCCCGCCGTGCTGGCGAGCGCCGTGGGTAGCGCAGCGGATTCCGAGGCGGTGCCACCGCCGGTCTTCGTGCTTGAGAGGGTCCGCGCCGGCGAGCGCGGCTTCACCAAGGCGCAGCGCGAATTCGCCGTGGCCGAGGCGATGATCGTCACCGGCTGGCAGTTTACGCCGGTGGAACTGCTCGATCGCGGCGAGCCCTGGCTTGCCGGCCTGTTGCTGCAGCCCGACGCGCACGCGTGAACGCGGCACCGGACGCGGCCGCCGCAGCGGCCAGCGCGGCCCTGCTGCAGCGCGTGGCGGCCAGCCCGCAGCGGCTCGCCGACAGCATCCGCACCGCCGCGCTGTGGGTCGCGGTGATCGACGGTCCCCTCGACCCGCGCGAGTTCCACGAGGTGGGCCTGGCGCTCACGCACGAGCCCGAGGGCGTGCCGTTGGCCGACATCGCCGCCGCCCTGGCCGCCGATCCGCTGCCGGGCGATCTGCCGAAGCTGCTGCGTTTCCTGCGCGGCCAGCGTTCGCCCAAGCGCAGCGAATCGCTGCTCGACCTGTTCATCCGCGTCGCCGCCGCCGATGGCCGGATCTCGCAGCCCGAGCGGCATGCCCTGATCTTCCTCGCCGATCTGCTGGGGGCGCCGGCGACGCTGCTGCGCGAGCGGTTCGAGGCCCTGCTCGGGATCGAATTCGAACCACCGGCCGACCTGTCCGACCCGGGCTTCTTCGAGGCGCACGAGCTTGCCGCCCGCGCCCGCGCCGCGCGCCTGCAAGCCGAAGCCGCCGATGCCGCGCTGGCCGCCGCCGCTGCCGCCACCCGTGGCGACGCACTGCGGGTGCTGGGTCTGAAGCCGGAGGCCACGCCGATCGCCATCAAGGCGGCATGGCGCAGGCTCTCGCGCCAGCACCATCCCGACCGCCAGCCGCAGGGAGACGCCGATCTGCTGGCCGCCGCCGCCGCGCGCTTCGATGCGGTCCAGAAGGCGTGGAAGCACCTGCAGGACGTCGCCGATGCGTGACCTGTACGCCCGCCTCGGCCTTGGTTTCGGCGCCGACGAATCGGCGCTGCGGCGGGCGATCGCCGCGACATCCGACCGCGAATTGGCCCGCCGCGCCCAAGCCGTGCTGCTCGACGCCGATCGCCGCCCCGCGCACGACGCCGTCTACCTCGTTGCGCGCCGCCTGCGCGACTGGCGCGTTGAACTGCTGCTGGAGGATGCGGCCTGGGCCACGGCACTCGCCGACAGTGACCTGGTGCGCCCCGACCTCCCCGCGGTACCGCTGGCGAGCACATCGGGCACCGCGCTCGCGCCCCGGTCGTCGTGGTGGCGTCGACTGCTCGGGCGCTGAGGCCCGTCACTGGCGCCGCGGTCAGCGCGCGTCCGCGGCCCGCGGGGCGACGGCGGGCATCACCACGGTGAAGCGCGCCCCGGCACCGGCCACGCTCTCGGCGGTGATGCGCCCGCCCAGCGCGCGTTCGACCAGGCTGTAGACGATGTGCAGGCCGAGGCCGCTGCCGCCTTCGCCGAGCTTGGTGGTGAAGAACGGATCGAAGATCCGCGGCAGGTGTTCGCTGGGGATGCCGACGCCGTCGTCGGCCACGCACAACTCCACCTGGTGGCGGGGCAGCTCGCGGGCGCTGACGCGGATCTCGCCAGCGCGTCCGGCGAGGCCGTGGATCATCGCGTTCATCACCAGGTTGGTCACCACCTGGCCCAGCGGGCCGGGATAGCTGTCCATGGTGAGGCCGGGGGCGATGTCGACGACGATCGTGTGGCGCGTCTTGCGCAGCCGCGGCTGCAGCGTGCCCAGCACCTCGTCGACGACCTCGGCGAGCTCGAAGCGCCGCCGTTGCTCCGAGGTCTGGTCCACCGCCACCTGCTTGAAGCGGCCGATCAGCTCGGCGGCGCGGCGGGTGTTGCGCACCAGCAGGGCCAGCGCCCCGGACTGCTGCGCAAGGAAGGCCTCGAGCACCGAGCGCCGGAGTTCGCCGCGATCGAGCTGCGCCTGCAGCTCCTCGAGGTCGTCGCCGAGCGTGGTGGCCACCAGCAGGGCGCTGCCGAGCGGGGTGTTGAGCTCGTGCGCGATGCCGGCCACCAGCGAACCGAGCGAGGCGAGGCGCTCGCGGCGCACCAGTTCGCCCTGGGTGCGTCGCAACTGCTCCACTGTGGCCGCCAGCTCGGTGTTGGAGGCGGCGAGATCGCGGGTACGCTCGGCGACGCGAGTCTCGAGGGCATCGTTCAGGCGTTGCAGCGCGGCCGCGGCTGCCTTGCCCGCGGTGATGTCGACCAGGCTGCCGAGCAGCAGCGGCGCCTCGTCGGGCCCGAAGCGCACCAGCCGCACCTCGGCGTCGAACTCGCTGCCGTCGGGGCGGCGATGCCGCCATTCGTAGACCTGCGGCACACCCGCGAGCGCCGCTGCGACGTGCGCCGACGCCGCCTCCGCTGACATGCGCCCGTCGGGTTGCACCGGCGGCGACACGACGGCGGCGTTGATGTCGAGCGTGGCCTCGCGACTGCCGAAGCCGTAGATGGCGATGGCGGCGTCGTTGCAGTCGACCAGCCGGTTCCAGCGCGGATCGATCACGAGCACCGGCAGCGGTGAATGCCGGAACAGCACCTCGTGGTACTCGGCCTGCAGGCGCAGGCGGCGTGTCGAGGGGCTGTCGTCGGCGCCGGCAACGGCGGACGGGTCATCGGCGTTCACGGCGGGCCGCCACGGTGCGCGGCGAGCCAGTCGACCAGAAGCTCCGACGCCATCGGCGCGGCGAACAGGTAGCCCTGCAACTCGTGGCAACCCAGTGCCACCAGCCGATCGCGCTGCGCGGCCGTTTCCACGCCTTCGGCGATCACCTTCAGGCCGAGCGTGCGGCCAAGCTCGATGATCATCTCGGCGAGGCTGCCGCCATCCTGCTCGGCATCGAGGCCCGAGATGAAGCTGCGATCGATCTTCAGGCGATCCGGTGCCAGCTTCTCGAGGCTCGACAGCGAGGAGTAGCCGGTGCCGAAGTCGTCGATGGCCACGCCCACGCCCATCTGCTTCAGCGCGGCAAGCCGCGGCAGCACGATGTCGGGCGACTGCATCGCCACCGACTCGGTGATCTCCACCTCGAGCAGGTCCGGCGGCAGGCCGCCATCAGCCAGCGCCTCGGCCAGCTGCACCTCGAAATCCGCCACCAGCAGCTGGCTCATCGAGACGTTCACCGCCATCCGCAGCGGATGTCCGGCCGCGCGCAGCGCGGCGGCGCGGTGGATGGCGGTGCGTATCGCCCAGGCGCCGAGGTCCTTGATCAGGCCCGACTGCTCGGCGATCGGGATGAAGCGGTCGGGCGGCACCAGCCGGCCGTCGTCGGAGCGCCAGCGCATCAGCGCCTCGAGCCCGACCGTGCGGCCGCTCGTCGCATCGACCTGCGGCTGGTACATCAGGAACAGGCGCTGCTGGTCGAAGGCCGCGCGCAGGCCGTGCAACAGGCGCGTGCGCTCCTTGATCTCGGTGGCGACCTCGTGCGAGTAGAACGCCACCGCGCCATGGCCGGTCGCCTTGGCGCGCTTCAGCGCCGAGTAGCCCATCTTGATCGCCTC